>NZ_CP196527.1:0-73938 GCF_051789125.1 Gordonia terrae
CGGGCGCGCAAGCGCGCCCGAAGGGGCGCCGCAAGCGGCGCCGTGGTGGCGTGCGTTTCGGTGTCCCGCTCCCCATCGGCCTACGGCCGATTGGATGGAAGGTGGTTGTGGTGCACGGTGTTTCATGTCGCCCAGTCTATCACGACTCCCGCCGCGCAACGGGCCTGGACCCCGCCGTGTCGGCCTGCGGCCGACCCTGCACCCACACCCACCGACCGCCCTACGGGCGCTCTCAAACTCCATATGAAACATATTACCGCACAACAGAATTAAAACCCATTGCCACACAACGAATTCCCTACGGGAATCTACGCCCGCCGCGACCGATACTCGCACATGCAACCAAAAAGGCCGGCGCCGCCCCGTGACGACAGCGGATCATAGGTTTGCTATCGTTACCGTCGCGTTGCTCTGAGTTGCCACACCCAACGAGAGAACGCTCGCACAGGGGAGGGAGGGGAGCCCCCCGAAGCCTGCCCCTCCCTCCCCGTCTGCCGAGACAGACCTGTGGTGTGACACTCCCCGAGTTCTTCAACTTCACACGAAGGGCGGAGCCCCCATGTTCGGCAGGCGAGACATATACCGGGACGTCGGACCCGAGTTGACCGAAGCCGAGCGAAACCGGGCCATTCGCAGAGCAGGCATTCTCGCTCGCCAGGCGCAGCAGACGCTCACCCTCACAGCGCGCAAGCAGTATCGCCGGTATCGCGAGGAGGCCGGGGATCGCTTCATGTGCTGGGACGAGTGGCGCGTCCACTACAAGACGGCCTACGTGGGGCCGCCGCTGTCGCTGGGCGGCGGCGGCCCCACCCGCACATCCGGAGCAGGGAACACCTACTAAAGAGGTCCCGAACTCAGCGCGGAATCGGATACCTGACGTAACCCTAGGTCCGGTCCCAATCACTGACCGATGTCGATGTCAGCGAGAAACTGCCCTCACGTAGCCGCTCACGCACGGCCTCGTCGTCGATGCGCTGATCCAAGCAATAGCTCTCCTGCTCGTTGCGCGGGACATCCGACAGCAACACCGACACCTGAACCGTCACATCGACGGTCACCTCGAGGTCGTCGACGCGGCCCTGCCAGCCGAATTGATCGCAGAACTGCTCGAACTGGCTGCACAGATCGTTGTCATCGGCCCACTCACATGCCGCCTCGTTGCGTGCCCGGTCTTCTCTCGCCAGGCACGACGCCTCTTCGCGGGCGGTGTCCCGGTCCAGCTCGGCCCGCCGCAACTCGGCCCGCAACCGTTCGACCTCGGCCTCGACCCGGCGCACATCATCGGCGGGCACCCACGCCCCCGCGTCGGTGATCGGGTTCGGCAAATTCAACACACCCTCACCGATCGACGGCCACACCTGCTCGGCAGCGTGCCCATTGAGTCCGTGGCTGACTTCCATTGTCGTCATGCGACTTTCCTTCCCATCTCCCCGGCAGACCGTGTGTCTCGCCGGGTGGTCGTACTCTCGCCCGTCACATCAGTGACAGACAGAACGGGGTGCCAGTGCCCGCACGGGGGCAGTACAGCGTCGCCCTGGTAGGCCTCGGCGGGCCCGTCGAAACAGCAGTGCCCCGCATGTGGGACCGCGCCCACCCGCCAGCACACACACGCAGCAGGCGCAGCGGCAACGCCACGTGTGGCGGGCGCAGCAGGGGCGGGCATCACAACACCCCCGCCGGGGTCTCGACGCCGCCCAGACCGGCGATCGCGGCGGCGACGTCGGGAGCCTCGACCTCATCGGCGAACCATGCCGCCAGCCGCGCGGCCTGCTCGCCACTGAGTGAGACGGTCTCGCCGTCCTCGGTCGACGACGCGAACACCACCGGCCCCCAGATCACCGGCTGACCGCCCAAGAGATCGTTGAGCAGCGACGCCCAGGCGTTGACGGGCTGGGTGTAGGCGGCCTCATCCCCGACCCACATATCAATCCCGGCGGGCAGGCGCACCACATCGACGTACCCGCCGACACCGGCCTGCAACATGCTCAGAGTGTCGCCACCCTCGGCGATCACCTGTGACACCGCGCCCTCAGTATCGATCCGCACACCCGACACATCAGCAGTAGCCATGACGGCCCCTCTCGGTTTGAAGTCCGGCCCAGACCGTGCGTCTCACCGGAACTAACCCACACACTAACCACACCCACCGACAACAAACCAGCACCGCCACAACGCAATACACCGGGCCGACCTCATACCGGGGTCGGCCCGGTATCGCCTTCTGTCGACATGCGGATATGGCTTGGCGCCGGCACCCCAATCGGTGGGTGCCGGCGCCCGGCCGTGGGTGGGTTACGCCGCGGCCGCGGCGGGCTGTGCGCCGGGCAGCCGAACCGGCATCAGCAGATGACGCACGCGATCGAACTCGATGGTCAGCGGCCGCGTCGTCGGCGCGGTCGGTGACCACGTCAACTCGACCTCGCCCGGGGCGCACGCCAGCAGCGACGCCAGATACTCCGGGTTGTAGCCGGCCACCACCCCCACCACCCGCTCGTCGACATCATGGGCGGGCACGTCAAAGGTCGTTGACACCTGTCCGGCCTCGAGGTCGCCGGCCTCCACCCGAACCCCTGCCGCCGCCATCGTGACCCGCACCGAGAACACCGAGGTGAGTTTCTTGAGCCGACGCGCGAGATCCGGCGCGGCGATCCGCGCGCGCATCCGGTCATCACCGGCGCCCGGGAGCAGGTTCCGCCACCGCGGGAACTGGCAATCGAGCGCCTGGACCACGACGTCACTGTCGGGGCCGCTGACGCGTACCTGCCCGCCGTCGACGTACACACCCACCGCACCCTCGCGCTTGGCCACCCGTGCCGCGGCCGCGGCCAGCACCTTCGCCGACACCAACACCGGCGCCTCCAACATCGCGGGAGCGGCTGTGGCCAACTCCGTTGCGGCCAGCCGGAACCGGTCGGTCGTCGCCAGCGACACCACCCCGGCGTCGTCGGCGTCGATATGCACACCGGTCAGCATCGGCAACGTCTCGTCGTCACCGGCCGCCGGTGCCACCGCGGCAACCGCCGTGGCGAACACAGCGGTATCGGCCACCAGCACCGCCGTACCGCCGACCGTGGGCATCACCGGCACGTCCTCACCCTTGGCGAACACCGCCACCGACGACCGCCCGTCCGGGCCGGCCACCACGAGCCGGTCCCCGTCGCGCTCGAGCTCCACCGTCCCGCGCCCCGCAGCTTTCACCGCCGCAGCGAGTTCGGGGAAGTCCACAGTGGTCGCCTCCAGACCGCCCTGCACCTGCGCGCGCACCACCACGCCGGCGTCGTAGTTGTAGTGGGTCAGCGTGCCCACCCCGCCGAGCGCCGCGATCGTCACCGTCCTCAACGGCGCCAACACACCCCGGCGCGCCGACAACCCGGTCACCCGCTTCACATAGGCCAGATCCGCGGCCAACGAACGTCCATCCCACTGCGCAACAGTCATGACACTGTCCTCTCAGGAAATCCGGCCCAGACCGTGCGTCTCACCGGAACTAACCCACACACTAACCACACCCACCGACAACTTTCTAGCTGTCGCACAACGCAATACACCGGGCCGACCTCATACCGGGGTCCGCCCGGTATCGCCTCTGTCGACCTGCGATTTTGGGGGAGGCGACAGAGTATCGCCTCCCCCACAACCGGGGTCACAGTCGCGCTATCCGATAGGCGGCCACCCGGCGGGCACTTGGGCGCGTAGCGCCGAGTCGATCGCTGCGCGCACGTCGCCGCGATCGGCCCAGTACTCGCCGTCGAGGTAGCGGAAGATGCGTCGTGGGCAGTTGCCGACGACCTCGAACATCACATCGTTGATGGCGTCCAAGTCGTTGTCGGCACCCAGATAGCAGCGCTCGCCGTCGGCCAGGACCAGGGTTTCGATCGCCGAGCAGTCGGAGATGTCGACGTGGATCGCTACCCACCCGTTGTGGCACATCGCCTCATACAGGGTGCGCAGCGCCGCCAATTCGGTATGGCGCTCAACGAGATTGCGCACCGTCAGATGCGACGACAACGCCGCCCGCGCCCGCTCCCCTGTGTCGCTGAACACCACCGGGCACGCCGCCTGCTGCTGGTCGATGGTCATAGCAGCTCACCCACGATCACCTGATAACCGAGCGCGTCGGCGAGCATCACCATCAGCTCCTCACCCGTCGGCAACGGCTGCTCAGCCATCCGGTCGGTGACCGTGTCGCACACCGGTTCGTCCCCGCAACGGCAGTTGGGGTTGGACGGGTAGGTGTCGTGGGTCGAATCCAACGCGCAGCCGTCGATGGTCAGCGGGTCGATGACCCACCGGTCCTGCGAGGGGTGGCGCATCAGGTACACCGACACCGCTTCCTCGATGTAGTGCGCGCCCGGGTCCTCGCCGTCGCGGCGCGGGTACTTCGCGTCAGCCACGACGCACCCCCTCAGCAGCGTCGCGCACCCGTTTGAGGTAGTCGACCTCGTCCATCTCCAGGGCTGTCAGGAGCCCTGTGTCGCACACCTCCGACGCCGCACTGATCTGCTCGGCCAACCGCCGATGATCGGTGAGCGCCTCATTCAGCGCCAGCCAGGCCCTGTCCTGGGCGTCTGCGTCGACCTCGGCGCTGTCGGTGTCTGCCAGGTCGACGGTCTGCCAGAAGACGACCGCGCCATCGGTGGCGCTTCCGGAGTCGGTGAACGTCGGCACCCAGGGCGGGGCGATGCGGACCAGGTGCGCCGCTACCCATTCGATGGTGTCGCTGGTCCACTGGGCCTGACCGCCGAGGGTGGTCATCATCTGTGCGCACGCCAGCTGCGCGGCGCGGGTCGGGATCTGATCAGCGATCTCGCCCACCGTCACCGACAGTGGGGCGTCGGGGTCGGTGATCACCGCCAGGGCGCTGCGGGCCTCGGTGGGGGCCTCGGGGAACGCCTCGGCCTCACGCTCGTAGGCGACGATCTCGCCGCCCTCGCTCCCTTCGTCGATGTTGTGGCCGGTGGCGACGTCCTGCGCGCGATCGGCATCGGCGGCACGGACGCGGTAGCGGGTGGTGGTCGTTTCGGTGACTTCCACCGTGAACACCGGCGCGATGTCGGGGGCGCTCATGCGGCGGCCTCGCCGTCGGTGCTGGCCTGGTCGATGTCGGCGTAGACGCACGCGACGTCCACGCCGTGATGCTGTCCGCAGCACCCGGCCACCTCCAGGACGCGGTCGGGGCGGCTGATGTGGCGGCGGGCGTAGGTTTCGGCCTCGTCCAGGGCGTCAGCGCTGATCGCCTCGTAATGGGCGCGCATATCGGTGACTCCGTCGACCTCCGGCAGCCCGGCGGCGTCCCACATCCGCGCATACAGCCCGAACCCGTCATGAGACAGCGGCGCCCGCAAGCTCGCTTCCCGCAGCCCCAAGCACACCTCGACCGCCGTACCGGGGCGGGTGTCCTGCTCTTGGCCGACCCGATCGAGCAGTTCCCGCGCATAGGCCCGGTACACCGGTTCCACACTCAACCGCTCGGCTAACTCGACCGGCGGCCGGATCAGTGAGAACGAATGGAACAGCGCATCCGCGCGAGCTGGCCAGCGCCGCTGCGCCGCCGCGATCTCATCCTCGGCCCACTCGATCGAGGCGAACACATCCGCCAACGAATCTCGGACCTCTGCGAACAACTCGGCAACATCCATCGCCACAACACCCCTTCGGGAATCTGCCCGGCAGACCGTGTGTCTCACCGGAACTAACCCACACATTAGCGGCACCCACCGACAACAAACCAACACCGCCACAACGCAATACATCGGGCCGACCTGATACCGGGGTCCGCCCGGTATCGCCATTGTGTCGGTGGGTCGGGGCAACGCCCTCGAGGTGGCCCCGGCCCACCGACACGGCTTGCTTCCGGTCAGAGGTTCAGCGGCACATCCCCAGGGTCGTCGTCGCGGTCCTCGCCGCGCCGCACGTCGATCACGTCGGTGTGCACCACGCTGGTGTAGTCACGACCGAGCTGACGCAGCGCGGTCACCAACGACACGTGAGCCTCCTGCGCGGTGCCGAAGGCGATCGGCCACCCACCGTCCTCGGTGAAGGCCGGCGCCCCGTCGATCACCGCGTAGTAGCCGTTGTCGCCGAACTCGATCCAGCCACCCAACCGCCCGATCGGATTGCGCCTGGCCCAATCCTGAGTCGCCTGACTGTACCGACCCAGCTCGACCTGCCAGCCGTGCCGTGTGGGATGCGGGCGGATGCTCAATACCCCGTAGTAGGCGCCGTCGATGACTAACGTCACATCGGTCTCGAACCTGTCCAGGGTCAGGCGCAACCTCTCATCGTCGTCGCCGTCGCTGGACAGTTCCAGTACTGCCCGCTCAGGTGTCCGCGGCTCGTCACGGCGCTGTTGTTGCGGTGTCCTCATCATCTCCGCCCTCTCAGCAGATCCGGAATCCGCCACAGGCGGCGAGGAACTCAGCGAACTCGGCCACGTTCTCGGCGCTGAACGGATAGCTGGTCTCGCGCGGTCGTTGCATGCCGGTACCGCCGCATCCGTTGCAGCCCCCCTGACCGGTCTCCGGATCGCGGGGCCGGTCCAGGCCCATCGACACCCCAACCTCATCGGTGCGTACTCCCGCACCCTCACACAACCAGCACGTCTCATCCGGCAACGCCTCCAGCCGGGCCGTATGGGCCTGCTCGTAGGCGGCCACCGCGCCTGAGGCCAGATCGGCACGCAACCGCGCCGCCAGCGCCGCCGAGGTCTGCGCGTCCAGGCCGTCACCGTCGTTGGACTGCCCAGAACTCACACCCCGAAGCCAACTCCGGATAGCGTTCACACACGAAACCCGCCAACGGCCGCCACCACCACACGTTGTTGCGGAAATACTCACCCACCGGCGCATTCGGCGCCCGCCCAAACACATCCATCCCCATCTCGGGACTCCTCTTGAAAACGCCCGGCAGCCCTGCTGGCTCACCGGAACTAACCCACACACTATGTCACCACACCGACACGATTAACGTTCTGCACCAACGCAATACAACGGGCTGACCTAATACCGGGGTCCGCCGGTATTAGGTCAAATGACGCTAGAGACAATCGCCAACCATGTCCTCGTAAATAGGGAACGATTACCCGATACGGCAGACAGGCTGACAGTTCTCACCTACCGTTAGCGTTTCAAACAGGCGGGTATAGACGAACCCCCTGAGGCAGCAATATCCAGACTCCCTGGGTATGGAGAAACAGAGCGGGTGAGGCACAGTGAAATCAGGCATGCGAATCGGCGCTGTGATCGTGGCCATCATCGGATTAGTGGCTGGCGGCGGCATCGCCTCTGCGGCGCCTAAAGAGCCGCAACTGCCAGGGCCGCCACTGGACAAACCCGGCATCACCGCCCCGTCTGCACGATCGGGTCCCCCGCCCTCTCAGATCAAGAACAAGAAGGTGCTCACGGCGTCTCAGTGGGGCACCGAGCCCAACGGACAGCGCTGGTTCGTCATTGACAAGGGCACCCTGAGCGCGGCACCCGCCAACTCCCGACAGCTCCAAGCGCCGCCGGCAGGACCGGGAACTCGGCAGGTGGTCACGAGCTGCCGCAATGAGCTGACCGAGTTCGAGCTGCTCGGTATCACCGATTTCGTCTGGTTCTACGAACAGACCTGTATCGGCAATTTCGTGGTACAAGACGTCTCCACCCAACTGTGGCGGTCGTCATGGAGCGGCCCTCGCGGATACTCAGGTTGGGTCACCTACCCTGATCAGCCCACGACGAACTCGTACTTCTCGAGTTACTTCTATGTGCGGTGCAATCACGAACGCGGTTTCTACGACTACTACCCGGTGGCTGATGGATGGTCGGAAGGTGCCGGTCGCGCACCCCGAGTGAACCCCGGCTACCAGCTGCGCGAGGACTGCGGCCCCAACGCCGGCTGACCCACCCGGCGGTGGCAGGCCTTCCCGATCTCGCCGCGAGGTTCGTTCGTGGCGACAGTACGAAAATCACTCCCACGAGAAAGGGTTTCATCGCGATGACATTCAGATTCGGCAAACGGGCCGCAGCGCGGTCAGTACTGGCCGCTGTGGCATGTGCAGCACTAGTAGCGACAGGCGCCGGCCCCGCGGAGGCAGCAACGCGTCAGGGTTGGATCGGCCCGACACCTCCCTCGAACGGAACGGTCTTCCTGCACTACTCGACGGTCTCCAACACCCCGCTCTACGCCGAGACCCGGGTCTACACCCAACTGGGCACCGTGGTGCCCGCCCACGACATCGGCGTGCAGTCCCGGCTGTTCAAAAGCGGTGTGATGTGCAAGATCAACGACTTCAAGTACAACTCGGCACCCACCAACTCCTTCACCGACCGCACCAGCGGTGATTGCGGCACCGGGTCGTACAACAGTCATGGCTTCATCTCGGTGTGGAACGGCGCCAACTACGTCACCTACCCCACGTTCCCGACCGACCCGCTCAACTTCACCGCACCGGCGGCCCGGTCCTCAAGCGCACCCACCGACGTGCGGGCCGAATCCGGCAGGAACGCGCGCGGACAAACCTACGGCTCAGGCGCCGATAACCAGAACGTTCCCGACTTGATCGCTAGCATCGGCACCAACGGAGAAGTCGGTTACGTCAAGAAGAGTGACCTGCCCAAGCCGTCGTCAAGCCATGACGGGGCCTCCGATCGCAGTCCCCGCCAAGTTCAGCTCTACGACAAGGACGGTGTCACCGTGAAGGGAACGTTCAGCATCAATTGACCGGCACCGAATCGTGGTCTGAGGTCCTGGACCATCGCGCTCGCCGGATCGGCCAGTCAACCCAGTTGACCCCGATCCGGCGAGCGGCGTGGGCCTCGGCCGACGCCAGAATGCTCGCCCGGATGGAACACGACCCCGCACTCACTCGCGAACAGGTCAGCGCTCTCTACCGCACCTACCGCGATCAGCTCTCCCGCAATGGAATCGTACTGTCGACCCCGCCACCGGCCGCCGGCACAAGCGGCCGCGCTACATGGGGCACCGCACACACCGACCAGAGCACCCCACGACGCCCCCACAGCTCAACCCGCCGTACAGAGATCGCCGGATGGGCATGGTCGCTGCTGGCCGCACACATCTACAGCTGGCGCGCCGACCGCACCTAGCAGCGCCCCGGGCAGCGCCGCTCTTCAGCTGTGTGGATGAACGAGGACGCGCGTTCTCACCGGTGACCCCCACTTCGTGCGCACTGAACATGTCCATGTTGGACTCGCGCAGCATCACGCCCTCGGTGGTCGCGATCGGTTCATCAAGAGCGTCAGCGATAGTCGCGTAGTCGCGGTAGTGCTTCGGCGAGCCGGTGGTAGAGCTCGGGCCAGCCGGCGGCCAGGCGGGCGACATGACCGTTGTCGAGGCGTGAGGGGTCGATCATGGCGTTGACCCGGGCGGTGTGGTTGTCGGCGCCCAGGGATGCGAGTTTGGCGTAGAGCGGGTTCGGTGGGATATCACGGGCGGCGCTGTACTGCCACACTTGCTCGGTGCTCCAGTTCCAGATCGGCCCGAAGCTGGTGGTTCCGCCGCCACGGCGCACCATACCGCGAGGTACGTCGCCGTTGCGGGCGGCTTGGGTGCGGTACAGGTGGCGGCGGCCGGCGGATTCCTCGGCACGCACGCCCCACAGGTTGGCCGGCCCAAACACGGTGTGGGCGCGGGATGCCGGTGCGGCGATCATCGCCACGCGCATATCGATCGTGAACCGGCGGGTCGGCGCCGCCGGGTCGAAGTCGCCGGCCGCGACGAGCAACGTGAGTAGATCGGGTTCGGTGGGCACCACATGCAGGTCCAGATTCCATGCCGCGGCGAGATCGACGAGGTAGGTGCGGGTTTCGGGAAAGTCCAGGCCGCAGTCGTAGAACACCACCGGCACCGTCGGGTCGACACGACGAGCCAAATCGACCACGACGGTGCTGTCTTTGCCGCCCGACCAGGCCACCCACATCCCGCCGTGGCGGTCGCGGTAGTCGGCGATCTGCTCGAGCACCGCAGTGGGGTCGAGGCGCGCACCACGCACCGCACGCAGCCGGGTGAGGTCCAACCCCGGATCGGTGCCGTCGGGCCCGCTCACCGTCTAGGTGCGCCGCCGGCGGCGCGAGGTGGCTGAGTTCGGTGTCGCAGTTTCGGGGGTTTCGTTGTCGGCGTTGGAGTCACCGGGCTCGATCGAGCGGAAGTTGGTAACGCCGAATCGGATGTCGTCGTGCACGATGAGCGGGTCGACCCACCGGCCACGTCCGCCTGGAGTCTTTCTACGAGGCGGAATCGGCGGCGGCCAGGGCTTGGCTTTCTTGCGCTCATCGGCCATGTCTGGGTTCCTTTTCTCGGGCGGCGGCGCGCGCGGCGGCGTCGGCTCTGCGGTCACGGAACAGCCGGCGACCGGTGACCGGCGGCTGGTAGTCGGGGTCGCGGGCGCTGTCGCGCAGCTGCACCACCAGTGTGGAGTCATGCCCACCCGGGCGGGCGTAGTCGGCGTGCTCGTCGATGCCGGCCACCCGCATCCCCAGGCCGCGGGGCAGCAGGTGGCTGGTGTCGTTGACGCTGTCCGAGCGGCCCAGGTACATCCCGCGCGAGGTTTCGATCTCCAGGATCACCGTCGACGCTCCAGCGCCGTGCGCGCGGCGGTGCGCGGCCGCAGCGGCGGCTTCGTGCAGGGTGTGGGTGGCCATTGTGTACTGGTCGAACGAGATCCGCGCCCCTGGCTGCAACGTCTCCGGGACATCACGTCGCCGGTTCACCGGTGTGTCGGTAGGCAGCTCGACGACCGCGTACACCACATGCCCACGCCCGCTGTCGCGTTCGTAGCTCTGGATCAGCCGATCGATGCGCTGCACCGACTTCCGATCGGACTCCGGTAGTTGTTGGGCGTTGCCGGTGGCCTCGCGCAGGGAGCTGTTGAGGTGACGCCACCGGTCAGGTTCGGTGATGGCGCGCTGCACTTCCCGGACCTGAGTGCGTGGGGCGGTGTCGATCAACCGGCGTTTGGCCACCGATCGTTCCTTGCGCTGGCGCGAGGACAGATCGGGGCGGAACTCGCCCCGATCGGGTAGCTGCCGGCGTTTGCGGTCATCGCCGATCGCCGAGGTGTCCCGGGGGAACGCGCGATCGCGATCACGGGCGGCACGGTTGCGGGAAGTGTCGTCCTCGAGGACCCGGTCGGCCAGCTCAGCGTCGATGCGGGTCTGTTCCATCGCGTCGTAGAACTTCTCCGCCACCAGCCCGGCGGACTTGATCGCCGCATCGTCGACCGGCCCGGCCTCGAGGTCGATCACCCCGTGCCCGGTGTAAGCCGTCCGCGTGGAACTCACGACATTCAGCTTGGCAGAAACACCAGCCGCGCGCCGTCAACCACAGCAGCGGCGCGTGCCGCGCACACCTGGTGGGTAGGCAACGGCAGATCGGCGTGCGCTGGCCAGTGCGCTTCCATCTGCTCCTCGGTCGCGCACACCCACACGATCGGGTCGTCGACGTCGACGCCGGCGGTTAGTTCGTCGATGTGCGCCCTGACGGCTTCGGTGATCTCACCCAGCTCGGCCAGCACGCCCGGCGGTGTCGGCCGGGCGCCGCTCAGCCAGTACTGGGCCAAGCGTCGCGGCACGTCGAACCACTTGTGCACCTGGCCAAGTCCCATACCGCAAGCGGCGGTGACGCACACCGTCCAGCCATCACGGGCCTCGCCGTCGGCCTCTCGTACCACCACGCGGGTGTCGGGGACCGCGATCGCCGCACGGCCGGCGCACACCCGGTGCACGCTGGCCAAACTCATCCGTCCCCCAGTCGCGGTGACAACGTCGAGATCCTCGGCGAACGTCTCGATTTCACCTGTTTGGGGGGCGTGCTCGATCAGTCGGGCCGTCTCGGCGGCCGCTGCCGCGGCGAGGTCCTCGAGCAGCTCCGTGACGCCTTCGGCGATCGGGCCCCGTCGTTCCTCCCAGGCGGCCACCGCGCCCGCGTCGAGGTCTAGCAGCCGCTCGACTTCCAGCTCGCGTACACCGACCGACAGGCGGGCACACCGCACTTGTGCGGCATCAACATCATGAATCGTCATCGGCGCCATCCTCGCGCATCTCCTCAGAATCGTCGGGGCAGACCTGCTGTCTCGCCCTCACCGCCACTGTAGCCTGCTGGTCACCGCGCAGGAACCAGCTTTCGCATTCGACCCAGATGGGCATAGGTTCGGTCTACTGCGATAGCCCAGAAGTCCTCGTCGCACCCGGTTGGTATCGGGAACCGTTCTCTTGGCCCGCCGAGGACCTCGACGCCGAATGTGGCCTGGGCGGCGTACCGCAGCCACAGGCCGTGGCCTCTTCTCACCAGCCCTTGTTGAGTGATGACCCAATCGTCGTTGAGCCACTCCAGCACGGGTCCTTCGAACCACGTCTCCTCGCCGGTCCAGGACCGCCTGAGCTGCCGTAACGCCTTCTCCACGTTGACGAACATCGGCTCACCCACGACCTCGGCCGCCAGCCCCGCAGTCCGCATCGCCCGGACGAGATCTGCGAGTATGTCTGCGGTCGACTCACCCTCCCATTCGACCCGCTGCGTCTCGGCGAGGCTGCCACTCGAGACACGGCGTCCAAGGACCGTCAGGCCGATAACGCTGACCCCGTCCTCACCAGAACCCCAATCGAACGTGACACGCTCCGCGCGTGTCGGGGAGTTCAATGGGACCGTGAGCCTCTGCGAGGGGACAAGTCTTGTCTCGGTGAGCGTGTCGAGTGCGCTCGCCACGTCCTGAAACTCCACAGTCCCCAACCCAGACGCGCTGGCCAGATTGTCTAACGCCAGAGTACGTTCGGCATCGTGATCGGCAAGCGCTGCGGTCAGCTGATCGTCGAGGCGTTGTTCCACTCTGGTGACACGGTCGGCGACCTCGGCAACGTCGGTGTGCACCTGTTTGGCGACCGTGTGCGCAGCCGTTTCCGCGCTCTGCCGGGCGATCTCGCCTGTTCTGCGGGCGATCTCTCGCTCTACGACGGGCACGAACAGTGCAAGCCCCAGCGTGGTGCCCGCGCCGATCAGCAAACTCGACAACGACGACTGCCAACTCGGAAAAGTGCTACTCCACACGCCATACAAGACGAACGGGGCCATGATGCACCCCACGACGATCACAAAAATGCTGCCGTAGTACCTCTTTCGAGAACTACCCCGCTTCGGATCGCCAGCTTGTCCGGTATCGCCCACGCGCTCTCCCCCTCCTACGCTGAGTCGATCAGCAGGCCTGGTATGTGCTATCGGACCACATCATGTCCCCGTGCCGCATGGACTCTCGGCCCCACCACAGATGATGCGCTCACCCCCCGACACATCACCGCTGCGCCTCGTCGGGTGCCGGTAGGTACGCCGCGATCGCGTGGCGGCTGGGGTGAGCGTACGGGGCGCGGACCGCGGTCCGGGAACGGCCACCGTGGGCGATGTCGGGGTGGTCGGCGACGCACGGTATCGGCACGCTGCGGCCCAGGACGCCGGGGTGGTGTTCGTGGCCGGCGGACCAGACGTCGTCACCGGGTGTGGCCTCGACAGACCAGGCGCTGACGCGGCCTTCGCCGCTGGTGCGGTACTTACCGATCTCGGTGACCTCGGCGAGCAGCTCGGCGATCCTCTCTGGGTCTCCGACCGCCCGCCACGTCGCCATCGCAGTGATCGTCGCGACGGCGGGGATCAAGCGTTTGCGATAGTGCCCCCGCGTATCGGAGACCGTAGAGGGCACCGAGGGCGAGAGACGTTGCAGATCAGCGTGATCGGTGCGGCCCGACCTCATCCGCGCCTCCGGTTGGATGGTGGCAGGGTGAGTATGCGCGAAGGTGCACATCCAGTGCCACGGCTGTCCGAGGTCGCAGCGGGCCAGGGGCAGCTCCAGGTCCTCCGGCACGCCGAGGGGGTCGTAGGTGAGTATCTCACCGCGGTCGGCAGCGGTGGCTTTGCGGCGGTGCCAGAGCACCGAGGCCAGCAGCCCGTCGAGGCTGATGCCCCACGGGGTGCCGACACACACCCCGTGCGGCAGGTCCGCGGTCACCCGTAGCGGCACCATTCCGGTGGCGGTCATGTGCGCGGGTGCCGGCGGCGGGCCGGGAGTCGGTCGGTGAGGTGCAGAACGACTCGCAGGGCGACGATCGCCAGGATCGCTATCCCGCACCCGAAGATCACGATGTCCCACACCGACCAGTCCCCGAAGAGGGCAGGCATGAGGACTGCGATGAGCGCCAGCACAGCGCTGAGAGCGTCGCCAGCATCAAGGGCGTTGCGGTCGATCCGAAACCAGGTCCACACCCCACCCAGGATGCCAATGCCGAGGCCGGTCAGGCGAGCGCAGCCGAACGACGATCGGTTCGTGTCGTCGAGTACATGGCCGCAGCGACGGCGAACCCGCCGGCCAGCACCACCACCAGCGGCAGCGCCAAGTCCCGACACCGGGGATCAGTGCAGGAAGCCCCACTAGCGCGGCGATCAGGTTGGGAGCGAGACGCAGCCGGGGCGTCGTGGGGTCTACCAGGACATACCGATGGTGTTGAGTTCACGGGTCTCGATGGCCCCGGCCCCTTCCAGGTGACCTGTGCGAGTGGGAGTTCGGTGTGTTCACGCAGGTTGTGACGGGCGCAGCGAGGATATCTAACCTGTAGTCAGACAATGCCGTAAGCCGGGGCGTCGTGGTCCAGCGTTGTCGACAGCTCAAGCTTTCCGTTCTCGAGTTTCCAGAGTGTGTCGCATGCTTTGAGCGTGGATCTTTTGTGCGAGATGGTCAGAATTGCGCACGAACGTTGTACATCTGCCAGCACGTCAATGAGTGATGCCTCGGCTTCAGCGTCCAGCATGGCGGTGGGCTCGTCGAGTAGCAGGACTGTTGGTGATCCCAGCAAAGCTCTGCCGAGAGCGATCCGTTGGCGTTCCCCTCCCGAAACGAGCGAACCGTGTTCACCCACTGGCGAGTCGAGTCCCTGTGGGAGGCTGCGGACAAGCGTGGTGAGATTTACCCGCTCGGCGATTTCTTCGATGTCGGCGTCGGAGGCGGTGTCGTTTCCGTACCGGAAATTTTCGCGCAGAGTGCCGTACAGGATAGGGGCGTGCTGGTCGACCAGCCCCACCAGGGACCGCGCTTGACGAAGGCTGATCGAGCTGAGGTTCGATCCGGCGATGCTGATGGTTCCTGAGTCGGCTTCGTACAGGCGGCAAGCTAGGGCGAAGACCGTGGACTTTCCAGCACCTGAGACTCCCATCAGCCCTGCGTGTTCGCCGATATCCACGCCGAATGTGACGGTGTCCAGGACCTTCTCGGCACCGCCGGGATAGGAGAAGCTGACCGAATCGAACGCCAGCCCGTTGGACACCTTGGGCTCGCGGGGTCGCTGATGCGGTGGCGCATCATCCAGGGTGTGCGTCAGGTAAGACGCACGGTTGCCTTCCGCGGGCGGGTACACAGATTCGACATCGATCGCTTCGACTTCGGCGAGGCGCCGCAATGCCGCGAGCCCCCGCTGTAGTTGGGAGATCGCATCGAAGACGTCGCTTACGGGCCCGGCCAGGTAGATCGCATAGAGCATGATGGTGACCAGATGGGCCGGTTCGGCCTCCCCTGAGGCCACCTGCGCCCCACCGACGATGAGGATGATGACAAGCGATGCTGTTGTCGCGAGGCGTATTACGGGATTACCCAGGGCCACGAGTCGAGCGCTGTGCCGGTTCTGCCCAAACACTCTGTCGATGGATCGGGTGATGCGTTCGACCTCGAACTCTTCTGTCTGGTTGGCCTTCACAGTGCGAAGTTCAGACAGTGCTCGTTCCAGGTCGGCGGTGATCTCCCCCACCGACTCCTGGCTGCGGATCGCGATCTTCTGGATACGTGGGGCGACGAACCCCAAAACGACGCCTGCCACGGCCATGCTGCCCAGGGCGACCAGGCAGAGAAGTGGATCGACCCCGAACATCAGGACTGCACCGCCAGTAGCGCCAAGCACCCCGGTGGTGAGTCGAACAAGGCCGTAGGACGCGAGATTTTTGACCAGTGTCGTGTCGGCGGTGGCGCGTGAGATGAGGTCACCCAGCCGCATTGTTTCGATGGTGCGCATGGGTAGCGCGAGGATGTGCTTGGTGAAGTCACGCCGGAGATTGAGCGTCGCGCGTTCGCCGGCAATATCGAGGAAGTAGCCGCTGACTGTTTCCACTGCGGCGTATACGACCATCAGCCCGATGAGCAGGGCGATGTACATACCGAACGCTGGTTCTGACACGTGGGCCACAACCTGGCCGGCGGCCAGCGGTTGCACGAGTGCCAGCGCCACCGCGCCGATAGCTGTGCTGAGCCCTACAGCAACCGGGACGCGTTGCGGAGCGACGATGCGCAGGATCGCACGAGTTGCCGAAAACCCATCCTCGGGTGTTCGACGAGGCCAGGAGAAGAAGCTACGGATGTGCCCCACGAACCTCCACCTTGTCTTATCTCTTCTTCGACCACGTTAGGGCCGTTGAACTGAGATCATTGATTGATAGGCGTTGGGGCCTGCGAACTCTCCGACCACATGGCCCTCGGCTTCGACCCAGGCATGGGCGGCGAACGGAGGATGAGTTCTCACCCCGACGCACCAACGTGGCCAGTATCCCCGCAGTCGGCAGAGCAGGGCAACCGAAATAGATCGTGGCAAGCAACTATTAGGGCCAGCCATTCCGATGGATGAGTCGACGACGTCCGAGTGCGCTCTGGTGGCAATTTCGGTAGTGGCGGTTTGCGCACCGCGACTCGCTAGGCGCAGAACCCTCTCCAGCGTCCGCGGAGATGATCTCGACAGAAGCCGCGCAGCGGCTATTGTTGCGCGGGCGTCAAGTGCCCAACTATCCGGCCGGATCATATCCCTCTTTCCTGCCGCCGCCTGGGCGGTCGGCGCTACTCGCTGCGGTGTTCGATGACTCCGTTGCTGACCAGCTCGTCAACGATGTTTTTGGTGCCTCGCTCGGCTTCGTCGAGAGTCACGTCGTAGAGGTCCACGATGCGGCGTGGCAAGTCTGCGGAGGGAACGTTCTCGGATACAAGCTTGAGGATGTCTGCTGCGGTGTCGTTGACCGTGAAGTACAGTCCGGTGTCGGCGTTCAGTATTGCTGCCCCATATTCGGTGTGGGTCACAACAACTGAGCTACTCAATGAGTACATGGGGCACCTCCATCGTCTACCGGCACGAATGCGCCTCGTATGTTCGCACCCACATTTCGCAGGCCACTGTCGCGAAAATGGAACCATCGTCGAGTAACGGACTGGTGGGGTCTTTCAACACGTGCCGTAGCATCTCAGAGTCGATGAGTCCCATCTGTTCGAGACGTGAGTCGGTGAAGATTCCGGTTATTTCTGCGAGGTTGTTGTTGAATCCCTGGACAAGGTCTATTGATCCTTCGTCCTTTGTTTTTCGTGTGAGGATCGGGTCTGGAGTGATTCCGCGCATGGCTTGTGCGAGCAGTGGCTTGTACGCCGCGGGTGAGTATGTTGACGTCGGGTCCACCGACAGGGCTGAGTCGATGACCGCGTCGTCATAGAACGGGGTAGCCAGGTCTATCCCGAGCGTGGTGGCCATCTGGTTGAGCGTTCTACCTAGCCGGACGCCGTTGAGGATGAACTCCAGGCGTTGATTCTGTGCGCGCGTAGGTGCGAGAGGCCCTTGAGGTATCAGGGTGGTCATGATGTTGTCTCTGATGGTCTCGGCCGCTGGCTGGGCTACCCACGGCGCGACGCGGGGCCACACGCCCCACCCCAGAAGCGGGCCGGGTTCGCTGGCGACTGTCAGGCTTTGGGCCTCGTCGGCCCACCAGCGGTGATAGGGGCGATAGTCGAGGAATACTCGCGCGAGATCACCGGGTCTCCAGTTCCCGTAGGCCGACGTCTGGAGCGCGCGGCGTGCTCCAGAGATCGGTCTGCGTCTAACTAGGTCGTGCAAGACCACGGGTAGATGGCTAAACAGTTGATCACCGCCGTGGCCGGTCAGATGCAGGGTCGATCCCTTGCTGCGAAGGCGCCTGTAAACGTTCATTACTCGTGTCGTGCCGCCTGACGCTATCGACGGCTCGTCGAGCGGGACGCTGTCTTCGACTAGGCCGTCGAAGAACAGCGCGTGCTCGTGGGGCGGCATCATGTCGTGTTCAATCGTTGGCAGCGACTTCGCCGCAGTGGTTGCCCAGTGGACGTCCTCGTTGAGTGGATCCCGACCGACGGTTGTGTGCGCAACCAGGTGTGGCGTGTATCGAGATGCGATCGCTGTGATCGACGTCGAATCGAAGCCGCCTGACATTTCCGAACTTATCGATCCGCCACCCGAGAGTCGTACTTCCACAGCTGAGACCAGTTCCCTCCGGACAACGCGGGCTGCTGTCGTGGGCCCGAGATGCCCCACCACTCCGAGTTCACGCCAGCGGCGGATGTCGGCGGCCGCGTCATCGTGTCGAACTTTGATCGACCGTCCCGGGGGAACAGGGATCACGCCGGTCCACAGCGGTTGCTCCGCGAGCCGGAACGGTGTGCTTTCGATCAGATAGGACGAGAGGTTCGATGTGTCAATCTCCGCGTTCGAGGCTGTGGCAAGGAGAAATGCACGGTCAGAAATCAGTATCGTTCCCTGATGTCGCGTGTAGTACAGGCGGCGGCTGCCGTACGCCGACCCATAAGCTCTCAGGAATTGGTCGTCGCTTGCGATGAGGTGAAATGACCCTCTCGTGGTGTGCACGAGACTGTCCCACCCATCATCATGGGACACTGACCGCAATGCACATTGCAGCGCCTCAGGATTAATGCCCTGTTGGCCGACGACAACGGCACGCCGATCGCAGAATCCCGCATCAGTTAGTTTGCTGCTGTCCCGGTTAGAGATCATCATCGGTCGGCCTGACGAGTACGTTGACACGACCGTTCCCCACCGAGATAAGCGCTCGGCCGCAACGTCAGACGCCCGCGCGTCCGGTAGCACGACAAATCCAAATACGCTGTGGCCGAGCACCTATCCACCAATCTATCGAATCGAGCCGGGCGATTCATCAGCCGATGCCGTGCGAACGCCCGATGTGGTCGCCGTCCGAGCTCCATGCTCCGGTTCCGCGAGTCGCCCGGCGGAAGGAGCCGATCACGCGCAGCTTCGGCGCCTGATAGGTCTTCTTGCTTGTCGTGACAGTCATGTTTTTCACCTCCTTTCTTGCTGTGGTTTTCGACACGCTACCGCACGTATTTGCCAACCCGCAACGGTTGATTGACTATTGATTTAGTAATCATTCCCGGTGACATGGCTGTCATTTACTCTCCGAGCATTCTGGTAGCGGACCCCGGTATGAAGTTGATCTGAGTGTGGAGTACCTATCGAGCACTTCTACGATTTATCCCAACCCGATTCTAAGGAGAATCGCCTTTCGTTCCCCCTTTATGGCGACTTTCCAAGTCGACCGAAATCGTGATCGCAAGGATCTTGCGATAGGTAGATCTGCCAGTGCTGTCGCGGTCATCCGCCCACGGGATTGCAGTCTTCCGTGTGAACCGAGATTGGCTCCGGCGACGCCCTGGGGCGCGCGGCATCGATCAGGTGAGGGTATTGAGGGCGGCTATCGCGCCGTCACGCCCGGCGGCGGCGATGGTCCGCCAATCGGATTCGGCGGGTTCACCGGTGGTGATGGTTGGGGTGAGGGTGGCGTGGACTCGGCCGTGTCCGGCGGCGGTGCGTCCGCCGAGGTGGCCGTGGGTGGCGAAGTGCTTAAGGAGGTCGACCAGCAGCGCGTACTCGATGCCGGTGGCGTGAGTGAGGCGAATTTGCCCGGACAGGCGGGTGCCGGCGATGAGGGTTTCGGTGTCGAGGCGGATCGGACTGAACCCCTCGCCGGTCTCGCCACCGGTGGCGGGGTTGGTGGCGGGCAGGTCGTTGCTGTGGCTGGTGGATTCCTGGCCGAGGATGGTGTGCACCGACGGCGGTATCGGACCATCCGGTGGCGGTGTGGGGAGTAGGTGCAGGGTGTCGGCGGCGACCGGAACGACCTTGGACACGACCAGTTTTCCGGACATGACCCGCGCGTTCGCGGCGCCGCCGAACAGCCCGATCAGCGGCACCAGAGTCTTGAGTTCGCGTTCCTGTTCGGGGGTCATCTCGCGGGTCGATTTGCGCAGGAAACCGCCGTTACGCAGCAGATGCGCGGCGGCGGGGGTGAGTTGCCCGTTGTAGTCGAGGGCCTCGGCGAGCAGTGTTTCGCCGGTGCGGCGCAGGACGCCGCGCCAGGCATTGCCGGAGATGATCGGCACCACCGCCACCTCCCCGGCCGGGGTCAGCACCTTTTCGCGACGGAACAGGCTCTGGACCGAGGTGGCGTTACGGGTGTCGTCGCGGTGCACGATCGACGTCGTGGCGGTGATGTCGAAATCGAACACCGCACTGATCAACGGCTCCCCCATCAGCCCTCCCCTCTACCCGCGGATTCGGCAGCTGCGCGGCGATTGTCGGCGACGGCTTCGGCGATGATCCGTACCCGCAGGATCAGAGCGGGTAGCTGCTCGCGAAGCAGGTTGAGGACCGGCGTGGAGGGTTCGGCGAGTAGCTGGGCGACCTCAAGGCGCCGCGCCCGGTCGGTGATCTCGATGGGTAGTGCTTGGGCCAGCAGTGACCACCAGGTGGCCAGGCTGTCGGCGCGGTAGGTCGCAGCCCGCACCCGGGCCGGGAGCAGCTCGTCCCAGTAGCGGTGACGGTGATCGCCGATCCAGGAGTTCCAGTCCAGGTCGTAGTGCACCAGCAGCAGCAACCGTTCGGCGCAGATGGCGGCGGAGTCGGTCAGCGCCGGCAGTTCCGGGACCGCGGCCCGCCACCGCGACGTCGGCACCGGGCCTGGGTCGTGGGTGATCACTCTGTCCGCCTCGTCGCCGTGGCCGTCGCCGCATCGCCCGGTGTGGACAGGGCGATCGCGGCGTCCCACCACGCCCCCGGGTGCGTGCGCCACACCGTCAGGGCGTCCCAGGCGGTGAGCAGCTGCGGCCACTGGTCGGCCGGCAGGGCGCGCATCACGGTCATCGGTGGGACGGGGCCGGTGAGCACCACGGCACGCACCCCAGGGAGGGTGCGCAGCCATCGCAGGTCGGTCAACATCGCCACTGCGGCATCATCCCACCGGATGGCCGTGTCGTCGGTGCAGACATGCCCCCACCGTGCGGTGGGCAGGATGTGGCGGCGCCCGCGGACGGGCACCACCGCCATCTGATCGACCGGCAGCGGACCTGCGGCCAGCAGCTCGCCCAGTTCGGGGCGCTCAACGGTGGTGCGGGCGGGCCGTCGTTGGTTGACGACGTACACGGTGCGGCGCAGTTCGGGTGTGCTGTAGGCCCATGCGCACGCCGCGCACAGCCAGTCTCCGCCGTACACCCAGGATTCGGCGTCGGTGAACTTGCGTGAGACCACCGACAGCGCGGCCACCAGCGGCAGGTCGAGGGCCCCGCAGCAGCAGCACCACTGCCCCGGGCCGGGCAGCTCGGCAGTGGGTGGGGTTGGTCGGCCGGCGGCGGTCCAGGCCGTGAACGCAGGAGACCCGGCAGCCGAGCGGGTCTGGGACCTCGTCGGCTGCCGGGCCTGTCGCGAACGCGATACTGCGGGCGAACCTGATATGTGAGAAGTGCTGGCGAGTCTACCCATTCAGCGCGACACGGCCCGCAATGCTCGGCGGGTGAGTGCGAGGTCGGCGTCAACATCCTCGTCGTAGATGTCGGCGAAGGTCTCGACGTCGAGGATCTCGTCGGTGTCGATGTCGACGTCACTGCCGTCGTCGTGGTGGGCGATGAGCCGGCGGGTGTTGGTGCGTTGGGTGAGGGTGAAGTCGTCGGTGTCGCTGTAGGAGTCGTAGCAGCGAGCGGTGATACGAACGAACCCCTCCCCGGAGGCTGTGTCGGTGAGCGTGTGGATCGCGGTGACGTGTGCCGGCTGCGCGCCGTCGAGGAGGATGTCGCCGACGGTCAGTTCATCTGCGCGGCACTCGAGTGCGTCGGGCATCGCCGCGGTCGTCATCGCTGATCCTGCCAGCGCCGTGTTGGCGTGAGGGGCGTGCGCTGGTTGACCGAGCGTAAAGCGCGGTCGGAGCCGACCAATCCGATGCCGACGGAGATGGCGATCGCCGCGACGAGCACCACGATCAGGGGTGCGACCGCATGCTGCCAGTGCACGACACCGGTGGTGGTGTACACCGTGGCCATAGTGGCGAGGGTGAGCAGGATGAACAGCCATCGGTAGTAAGTGCGCGGTGGTTCGACAGTGGCCATTAACCCCAGGAGCAGCCCGGCCGCGGCGATACCCCCGGCCACCGACCAACCCACGGCGTCACCAACAGATAGCGGCAGACGGGACCAGACGCTGGCGGGGTCGATCTGGGCGAGCACGGAATTGGCGCAGTACACCGCAAGCCACACCGTCAACGCCACAGCTACGGCCGTGACAGCGACACCAGCGGCGAAGCTGCCCGGATGCCCGACGAACAGGCCCGGCCGCACCGGCTCGGGCTCACCGAGGTACTCGTCACGGCCTGCGCCCGGGGTCGGTTCGGGCGTGAGCCACGGCGGGGTCGGCGCCGCACTTGGGTGGTGGGGTTCAGTCTGACTAAACGCGGTGGTGGGTGCCGGGACGCGGCCGTAGGCCACGGCGGCGGGATCGGGTTCAGCGGAATAGGCGACCGGCCGGGCGTCGGGGGCGGGTTCGGGGCGGGGTGTGTTGGTCATGACTGGTACACCTCGGCGAGGGTGAGAATGCGGTCGGTGTTGTCCGGGTCGGTGATGTCGATACCGGCGTCCTCGAGTTCTCTGGCCAAGCCGTCGAGGTCGACTTCGTGACCGTCGGGCAGGTCGAGCAGCTCAGCGAGTGCGCTCCTCGACGTGGGCTGACGGCGTCGATGGTGGGTGAGGTTCATGCGCTGACCTGCTCCTGATCTCGGGCGGCGTTGTCGCGCCGGTGGACGTGGTGTGGGGTCCTCGCGGTTCCCGCCTCGACTGGTTCGCGAGGAGACGGTTGGGGGCCAGCCCGCCCCGGAATCCGAGTGGGCAGGAACCGCGAGGCCCCTATTTCTCTCCGTCTGCATCCCCCCTCTTGGCGGGAGGGGTACTGGCCTTTGCATCCGGAGGAGTCTTGTTATGCCGACCAGGGGCTGATGGCCCACCACTGGCCGTTGCCCGCGCGGTAGCAGGTCCCGAAGCGAGGCCCGAACCTCTTGGCGCCGAAGCTGGCCAGCCGGTCAGCGGTGGGGGCGCACTGCGCGGCGCTGGCGTGCGGGCCGACTCCGAATGCGCGGTGCCCGTCGACGATGCCGATCGGGGCGACCGCAGCCGAAGCCGGTGCGGCGGTGGTCATGCCGAGGCCGATGGCGATCGAGCCGACGAGCAGCGCCGCGGTAGCGGCGCGGCGCAACGGTATGTGTTTGGTGGTGGTCATTGTGGTCTCCTCATAAGTTTGTGTGTCCTGCTGGGGGTCAACAGGTTCGGTCCGCGACAGCCTGGTCGGCGGTGGTGATGGACAGCTGGTAGGCCGCGGCGACGCGTAGGTAGGTGGCGATGTAGGTGCACACGTAGGCGCGGTTGGGCGGCAACCACTCTGCGAGGGTCTTGGAGCCTTTGGCACTGTTGCGTGAGCCGTCGACGGCCAAGAGGTTGGCGGGATCGTTGGCGAAGCTAACCCGTGTGGCCAGCGGCCAGTCGTGGGCGCCGGCATGCCAGGCCGCCTCGAGCGGGAACACGTGGTCGATCTCGATGTCACTGCTGGTGGTGCCTTTACGGAACTCAATCACCGCGCCGGTGTAGGGGTCAGGGTCTAGGACACCGGAGAGGACTTCGCAGCCGCGGGTTTTCGGGTCGAGCTGCACACGAGTGAGCTGTGACCTGAGGATGTCGTTGCGAGTGTCACATCCGTTGTGCGACATCGCCGCTTCCGAGTCATCAGTCCACGCCGGACCGAACACGCACGCCTTACCGCTGCGGCAGGACCGTTCGTACCCGGATTGTTCGGGCAGCGAGCCCACCACCCGCACGGTGGCGAGCAGCTCGTCGACCTCGGCGCTGGTGGCTGGGTGGTGTGGTGCGGCGGTGACCGGTTGAGCTGTCACCGGCGGGGCGTGGGTAGCGACGGTGTCGTCGATCCACGAGGTGACGGTGTGTTTGGCGGCGTCGGTGGATTCGGTGCGGATCACCCCGCCGGCCACCCCGAGGCCTACGACAACGATCGCACCCACGAGTAGCGCCACCAGCCTGCGCACGATCATCACGACGTCACTACCTCAGGTGCGGTGTGGTGCACCTGAGGGCACCGCACCACTCGCTGCGCGAGAACCAGGGTCGCCAAGGTGACCAGGATTGCGAAGTACAGCGCCCCTGAGACAGCGTTGACCCACACGGCCAGCGTCGCCAGCCACACGGTGGCCGGGCGCAGCAGATGTCGTCTGTCCCAGCCCACCGCAACGATCAGCAGCACCGCTAGTGCCGTTCCGACGCCGATGAGCAGCATCGTCACCGCACTCTGCCACGGCTCGGTGAACGACACCGCGGCAAACCCCAGAAGCCCGCCCACCGTGACAACCACGGCGATCGCGGCATCCAGCCACGAATGCAGCTGCGGCAAAGAGGGCTGGTCAGCCACGTCCAGGTCGTCCTTTCGGTGTCGGCGGGTGTGTTGGTGCTTCGCGGTCAGTTGGTGGCCGGTGCGGGCGTGGCCGGGGCGCTACTGGTGGGTTGTTCGCGTAGTGCGCCGTTGGCGTGGGCGCCGGCGGTGATGCGCAGGGTGACCGGGTCAGCCGCCGGGCCCGTGTTGTCGGTGCCGGCAGTGCCGAGGTGGGTGAGGGTGTATGCGCCTTCGGGTAGGGCGAGGACGATCGGCGTGGTGGTGGTGATGACGTCGAGGCTCGTTCCGACCGGGAAGGCGAGTTTGGCGCCCACTCCCCCACCAGCTTCGTCGGGTGTGGGGAGCTGAGCCGATGTGGTCGTCTGCGCACTTGTCGACGACTGCTCAATGCTCGTCGACGGGGCCGGTGCGGCGGTGTCGACGCGGCGTTCGAGGTGAATGACGGCGTTGGGCACCAGCCCGCCGGTGGCGGCGACCTGGGAGATCGAGACCAGCCCGATCTTGTCGGTCGACGCCTCGGCGATCACCGTGGAAACGTCGGCGCCAGTCGAGCTGCTGGCACTGGTGCTCGGTGTGGTGGTGGTTTCGTCGGCGTGAGCCAAGCCGACGGTGGTGGCCACGACCAGCCCACCGAGCACGGCCGCGGTCGCACCTACGCCAATCCGGCGTCGCCAGGACTGGGTGGTGTGGGGGTGGTCGTAGAAGTCGGCTTCGTGATCGTCTCTGGCTGAGCGCTTCATCGGAGGTCTCGTTTCGCTGTTCAGGCTTGTACGCGTTGGACTTTGAGGGTGATCCACTCGGCGAGCCATTCGATGGCTGAGCGCCCGGAGTTGTCGACTTTGTAGTTGCCGTAGGCGACGTGGTTGCGGGTGGCGCCCCCGACGAATTGGGACACCTCGACACCGGCGTCGACGAGCCCGGCGAGGTTGTTGGCGTCTTCCGAGGACACGAGTTGGATCATGGAGTTGGTCAGGCCCAGGAAGTCAGCGCCGGCGACCTGGTTGGACAGGGTCGTCCCGGCGACGAGGTTGGGCTGATATCCCGAGGCGGGGGTCTTGGTGCCGCCGTTGAGGACTCCGGAGGCCACAGTCGCCAAGTCAAGGCCGACCGGCACGAGGTCGGCTAAGCGTACGGGGTTGCGTTGCTCGAGGACGTCGAAGGCGATGCCCTCGATGCGCTGGACGTTGTTGACCAGCCGAATGATGTCGAGGTTGCCGACGAAATCCAGGACGGTCGCGGCGATCTGGGTGTACCCCGACGGGTCGGGAATCATCCGCAGGATGCTGGCGATCCATTTGAAATCGACCTGGGCGGCCATCTTCACCAGCGGTGCGATCGCTTCGTTAATCTCCTGCGCACTCTTACGCACACCCGGGACGTCGAGAGCCACAGCGCGTTGCACGGTCATGCTCAACCCGTTGACCATGCCGATCCAGTTCGTCGAACCCAGTCCCACAACGACGTTGAGGACTTGTTCGATCACCTTCTGCGGCGCCAGGACGCTCAAAACGTTGCTGGCGGTGGCCATTGTCGGCGCGGGGGTGGCGGTCAGCGGGGCGGTCTGCTGGCCCAGCTGACTCGACAGCGACGACAGCTGTTGAGCCTGAGCGGGGTCGAGGCTGCTCGATCCGGACTGCTGGGCCAGGGTGCCCGCCGTCGTGGCGAGCTGCTGCGAGGTCGACACTGCCCCGGACAGATCGGCCTTGTTCGCGTTGTTGAGGACCGTGAGCGCGGCCCGATCGGCTGAGCCCGCAGGCGCCGCAGACAGGTCCTTGGTGGTGGTCGGGTCCACGGTGCCCGAGCCGATGAGCTGCTGCAACGGTTGCAGGGTGTTGCTCACCGAGGATGCGGTGGTAGCGATTTGGCCCAGGTCGACGGCCCGTCCCCCACTGGGGGTGCTGGCCAGTGATTGGGCCAGGGTGGACACATTCGAGCCGAGCTGCCCCAGATCCGCACTCGACCAGTCAGTGGTCATCGCCGAGGTCAGCTGCGACGGTGACTGCTGCCCGGTCGGCGACACACCCGTGGCGCCGGGCAGGCCGGCCATCTGACGTTCGCTTTGCTGTTTGACCCCGGCTTCGGCCGGCGTGGTGGCCAGCATCTGCGAGATGCTCGAGACCAACGGGTACTTCTGCCGGTCAAGGTTGCAGTACATGTCACCGGGCGTGGTCTTCGTGCCGGTGTCGCAGATCGTGGCCACCCGCCCGGACAGTGAGCCCATCCCGCCGGGACGGTTACCGCCCATTCCCACACCACGATTGGCGTTGGGGCCCACGAGCGCTTCACCGGGTGTGCCGCGCCCGGGATCAGCCAGCAGGGCTACAGCGAGCACCTTCTCGGCCGGGATCGGGCCGCGATTGTTGCCGATGTCTGAGGCCACATCCCCGGCTACGTCAGCGCCCTGGCTGTATCCGCCGAGCACCATCTGGGTGTTGGGGCACTGACTGACCTGGCTGGTCAGGGTGTG
This sequence comes from Gordonia terrae, assembly GCF_051789125.1. Lineage (GTDB taxonomy): Bacteria > Actinomycetota > Actinomycetes > Mycobacteriales > Mycobacteriaceae > Gordonia > Gordonia terrae_A. The sequence goes on from NZ_CP196527.1 coordinate 27,025, forward strand.
CTTGAGCGAATCGATGCCGGTCTGCTTGGACTGAACGTAGTTGAGTCCCTTGTTGAATGCAGACGCCGAGTAGGCCGGGAAAATCACCGACACGTTGTCGCCTACAGAGGCTCTCACACGATCGGTGACGCCTTTGAGCATCCCCACCGGCTGGTTCGGATTGGCCGCAGCGTGGGTCTCCCCTGTCCCGGCCATCATCACGACCGTCACCGGCGCACACCCAGCCGCCGGCGCCGCAGACGCCACGGGGGCTAGCATCGACGCGCTTGAGACGGCGACCACCACAGACGCGGTACTGACGGTGACCGCCTGCGTAATGCGTTGGCGAAAAACGCCCCTCACGTGAGACCCCTCGCTGCCAGTGAGCCGGGGCACCGAACCGCCCGACTCCTCTTAGCAACGAAGTCTCACGCACATTCCGTATTTCTCAACGAGCACCGCCGACGGGGGCGCACCTAGCTCCAGTCGATGCGGAACTCGCGGACGCCGTCGAAGTGGAATCCGGTGTCGTCGTCGAAGTCGTCGAAAGCGGCGAAGTTGACCGAGGCGTGCTCTTCGAGGATGGCCGCGACGCGTGCGTGGTCGTCACGGGCCAACGCATCGCCGAGGGCGGCGATCTGTTGGCGGCTCATCTGGGTGTGGTCGAGGCCTTGGGGTCCGCCGAAGTCGAAGGATTTGGCCATGCGGTAGTCGTAGTTGCCGCCGTCGGTGCGGGCGTGGACGTCGGCGGTGAAGTGGATGGTCGGTCGCATGCGGGAGACGTCGACGCCGCTGTCGATGAGGCGTTGGGCGGCTTGTGCATCGACGAGGCGGCCTTGGGCGTCGGGACGCAAGCTCTTGGTGCGTCCGGCTCGCCAGTCGTAGACCGCACTCGGTGATCGGCCGAGCTGTTGTGCAGCTCCGTCGACGCCGCCCATGCGGGTGATCTCGGCGCGGCGAGCGACGAGGTCGGCGGTGCGGTCATCGGGGATGCGTCCCTGTTGTTTCCAGCGGCGGAAGGTTCGTCGCGAGGGTGAGCGTCGGCCGGCGTCTTGTGCGGCTTTGCATGCGGCGTCGTAGCCGATGGTGCCGAGGTGATCGGTGGGTGTGCGCTCCCCCACGAGACCCGCATCGGCACGAGCGAGGTCGGCCGCGGTCCCGGCTGCGACGGAGACCTGCCGGCCGGCGGCCGCGGTGGTGGTGGCGGTGGGTTCGTCGCGCCGTTCGCGACGGCGCGGCCGGAACTGGGCCATCAGCTAACCGCTTCTTCGCTGGTCACCGTCGCGTCCTCAGGAGTGAGATCGACTGCACCGGAGTCTGTTGCATCGTTGTCGTTGCCGTCTGCGTCGTCGTCTGGTTGGCCGGAGGCGGTGTAGGCGGTGTTGATGGCTTTGCGGACCTCGGTGGGTGTGCTGGCCGACAGCAGAGCGAGGATGACGTCGTCGTCGAGCGGCCGTCGCTTTTCGATCACGAACTTGCCGAGGTAGGTCAGTTCGTCGGCGAGGTCGGCACCCGCCGGTGCGAGGTAGGTCCAGGCGTCGGTGAGGCCCTTGATGGGCCAGATGTTGTGTTCGCGTGCGAGTTTCATGGCTTTGGTGCGGGATCGGTGGCGGGCGTGGGCTTTGATGGCCGCGGCCCAGATCGGCTGGTAGTGGTGGCGCATGTGGGAATCCCAGTTGCGGTCACCGGCGATGCGACCGAGGTAGCCCTTGTAGATGTCGGTGACCATTGACTTGAGGGTCGGGTCATCGGCCTCCACGGCGGCTTTGCGGGCGGCAGCAAGCAGTTCCTTCCACCGCTTGAGCACCTGCCCTTGTTCGGTGGTGGTCCAGGCCTCGGTGATCGCTAAGTCTGCGATGTCGAGGCCTGCTCCTCCATCCGGGATGGGTGCGGTCAGGCTGATGATCGTTTCGGTGGTCACCCAGGTCGTCACGGGCCGGTCGGTGCGCATCCGGGGATGCGGCAAGGGCAGCTTGTCCGGCAGGGCGAGGGTGTCGGCGGCCGGCAGGGTGATCTGCCAAACCCCGAACGGCAGAGGGGTGCTGGTGTGGGCGAGTTCCTCGGCGCCGGTGCTGTGATGGACGAGTTCGCCGTACCCCAGGTTGATCATGCCGGCACTGGCCAGATACGAGGCGCGTTGGTCGATGGTTACCAGCTCATCGGCCGCGTCGAGTTCTTCGGTGTCGATCCATCCGCGCGACCACACGATGACCGGTTCGAGTTCGTCAGCATCCTTAATGTCAATGGGCGGCAACGGAACTGGAGCATCGACGATGATGCCGCGGCCAGTCTTTCGGCGATCCCGGAAGATGCGATCGAGGATGACCGCCCCGGTACGTGCCGGGGTAATCCCAGGCAGGACGCCGAGATTGTCGACATGCCAGCACAAGCGGCGGGCCAACTCGCGGGCGGTGTCCATCTCATCCTCGAAATCGATGAGGGTACCGGCGGTTTCGGAGCCGAGGATGCCCATACGGTCGTGGTTGATGCGTGCAGTCCACGCCCACCCCTCGAGGATCACATCGACCATCAGTTTGCGGTTCCCGGCCGTGTGGGACAGGTGCAGGCGATAACCGATCTCCTCCCCCGGCTGGTACAGATGCCAGCCATCCTCACCCTGGGGCGTCAGAAGGGGGCCCAACAGCTCGCGGGTGGCGTCATCGAGACGGGCGATCACGTCGGTCTTCATCCGACCCTCACGCAGCTCCTCATCGGAGTAGTCAGCCTCGTCGCCGGGGTCGACATCGTCCGGGCCCCAGCCGAGCTGTGCGCACGCGGCGTCGATGATCCACACCTGCGCCGGTAGGCCGGCCGGGGACAGTGGCTGCCTGCGCTGGCGCCACTCCAGCACCTTGAGGAGCTTGTCGACCGAATCAACAGGCTTGTCCACCAACACAATCCCCGACGGGGATAGCACCTTGTCCGACGTGATGATCATGGCGTGATCGTCGGCCGTTTTGCCGCTCACGGGGTCACCTCTGCGTTCGCATGGTCGCTTTAGTCTGGCTTCTCTTTACCGCGGTAAACCGACTCAGCCCGCTTTACCGCGGTAAAGAACGCCTCAGATGCGGTCTTGGAGCTGTTTGATGAGTGCGTCGATATCTTCGGGCGGCCAGACCTCGCGGATTGCGATCGCCACGGTGCTCGGTTCGGCCTTGAACCTCTTCAAAGCGCGTTTCATTGCAGCAGAGGAGTGTTCCGGGGTTCGTGCTTGTTTACCACCCTCTCCTGCGCCTGTGGGCTTTTCACGCTTCTCGTTCGCGGCCTGCCAAGCGGCGACCTGCTCCTCCATCGGGACCTTTGCAAGAGTGCGCGCATGCCGCACCGCTAGTTCCCCACTTCGCAGCTTCGCCTGGAGTTCTGGGTCCAACTGGAGAAGGGTCCGCCGCTGCGACACCCAGCCCTCGGTGCGATTGAGACGTTCGGCGGCCGCTTTGGCGCTACCCAGCTCGGCAACCATCGCCTCCACCGCATTCGCTTCTTCGATGACGTCGAAGTCCTGGCGTTCCAGGTTCTCAGCGATCGCGGCCCACAGCAGAGTCGCCTTGTCCGCCGCCAGCCCGTCACGAATCACCATGTCGAGGCCTTCGCGCCCAAACTGTCGAGCGGCGGCGAGACGCCGGCACCCATTGACGATCACGTACTGCGCGTCGCGGATCACGTCCTGATCCTCGGGATACAGCCGGAGCCAAGCTGAACGAGAGATTGCTGTCGCCGGCTGGAGCTGGCGATCGCGAATGCTCTCCAGATCGGCGAGGTCCCCCAGATCAGACCGTGGGTTACGAGGATTTGGTGCCAGTTCGTCGATACGAACGTTCGACCGATAGATACCGTCCACCGCCGCGGTGGGGTCCACAGTCGAATTGACACCGACTGAGGATGCGAGCGAACTCAGATCGACTCGTCCTCCATTCTTGCGTGCCATCAGCGGGCCCCCACATTCAGCTCAAGGCACAGGCGTTGGAAGTCTTCCCTGGCCTGTAGCGCCACCCTGTTCGTCGGGTACTCAGTGACCACTTTCCCGTCCGCGGCCGCGCGAGTGTGGAGCTTGTACCGGCGTATGACGGTGTTCGCCAAAGGCCACCCCATCGATCGCGCAAATTGCTGCGTTTCCTCTAAGTCCGCTCGGCCGTCTCGTGGATCCCAGTTGTTAATCACGACCTTGAAAGCCACCCCACGAGGCTTGAGTACCTTCTCAATCGTCCGGGCTGTTGGGTCGAACGCAAGCACTTCCGGAGTAAGTGGAACTACCGCAAGATCCGTGACAGAGAGCAGCGCATCCAGAACCAGCCCGGTGTTTCCGTTCTCAGTCGTCCCAGGGTCATCGCCCAACCATCCTGGGGTATCCACGAACACGTGCTCGACGCCGGGCAAGTCGCCGAGTGAACGTAGTAGCTCGGGATTGCCATCGACTTGGGTGATGCGGAAGGGGAGATCGTCAACCCTGTCTGCCCACCACACTGCCGATCCCTGAGGGTCGGTAGAGACAGCGAGGACCGGGGAGTCCTGCTCTTGCGACTCTGACGTGGGGTCGTTGATCACATCGGCTGTGACTGCGGCGCAGTTGACTGTGGCGGTGGACTTTCCCACGCCACCTTTCTGATTAATGAAGGTGTAGACGGTCATTCTGGGTGAGCCTCCGTGTGCTTCGTCGATTGACTACTTCGGTGGGCGAGGGCGGTTGAGTCTTTACCGCGGTAAAGACGATGACGCCTCGTGTCAGAGGATACACCCTTGCGGGTGTATTTCAATACAGGGCGGGGTCCCTCGTGATGAGGTTTGATGCGGATTGCCTGACGCGGACCTACGGCGTCCATGGTCATGTTCCACTGACGGGGCCATCCTCGCCAAGGCGACAGGCCGAGGGACGCGCACTTTACCGCGGTAAAGACTCGCCGTCTGGGACCGGTTGTCGGTCGCGAATCCACTCGTCCACGGTCGCTTCCTTCCAGCCCCTTGTTGAGCCGGTGAGCGCATCGTAGGGCGGAAGCATCCTCTTGCGGTCGTAACTCTTGAGCGTGTTCACGGACAGGTTCGCCTTTACGGCAAACTCGCTCAGAGATAGGTACCGTTCCATGACTCGTGCAGTCTATCCCTGGACGGCCCCGGTAGGCGTTCATGCAGAAACCGCGACCTGGTTGCGCTGGCCGGCACCGAGCGCCTTTATCCGATCGGGCCGGAAGCCGGACCAGTGTTCTGCGCCGGCCACGACAACCGGGGCCTGTAGATAGCCCAGCTCCATCACGAAATCCCGCGCCGCGGCGTCTTCGGAGATGTCGACGATCTCGTAGGTAAGGCCCTGCTTGTCGAGAGCTTTGTAGGTGGCGTTGCATTGGACACAGGCTGGCTTGGTGTAGACGGTGACGTTCATTTGATGCTCCTTGGGTTGACTGTCGATGGGTTTGTGTTGTGGCGGTGGGGGAGTCGATTAGTCGTTGGCACCTCCCGCTGCTTTGTTCCATCCGCAGGCGGCGGCCGCGATCTCGTAGGCGTGGGCGCGTAGCGCGCTGTCGGCTGCGGGTTTGTGGGCGGCGGGGGATCGGTGACCGTTCTCATCGGCTCGGGGGGTCTGGGCGGGGGTAGAGCTCGGTGTGGCCCAGTCGATTTGTCCGAGGCGCCACCGCAGGTAGGCCGCGGGGTTGTCGATGGCGTTCGGCCAGCTCAGGTTGGCGTTGCGGCCGTGGTCGTTGAGTCGTGCGACTACAGCTGCCGGGGTCCAGGTGGTCGGGTCAATGCCAGCGTCGGTGAGGACGTCGCAGATCCGGCCGAGGTGGTGTTTGCGCTGGAAGTCGGGGCGACGCCACGACTCCGGTACGACCCTGCGGGGTGAGGCGAGTGCGTCGGTATCGGGGTCGAGCCCGCGGCAGCGGGCCACGATCCCGGCCGCGAGCTTCTGGATCGGCAACGAGCGTCCTCGCGCCCGGTTCTTCGACGGGAATGTCCGTTTTTCTCTTGAAAAAGTAGAACTTTTAGAAAGAGAAAAAGCTCTACTTGACCCCTGACGGGATAGGGGTGGGCAACCCTTCGGCTGCTGGTGACGTCCCTGGTCCGTCCCCTGTGATGGCCGGTTGGGCTCGGGGACGGCAACAGCTGCGACGGCGTCCTTGGGCATGGTGAGGGAGATCTGTGAGGCCACGCGGAGCTGCGTGCCGCCGTGGTGGGCGCGGGCGGCCATGATCTCGATCCCCGTGAGCCGCTGTCCGTAGGCCACGTCGACGAGCAGGCCAAGGGTGCGCAGTACGCGGCGGCCGTCCTTGATCTGGTCGAGGCTGAGTCCCGCCTTACCTGCGAGCTTTCTCAACGAGGCCGTCATGTGTCGACCAGTGCTGGTCTCGGCGTAGTGGGCGTGTGCCGTGGCTGCGGCCAGGACGGTCGCCGCGGCCACGCGGTGATGACGTCGGCGAGCAGCTGTGCCCTCGGCTGTTGCGAGGAGGGCCGCTACCGCTTTAAGCCAGGCCTCTCTGCTCGTCCAGCACGGCACCTGCGCCGGGGCCCGGCCGTCGGTTGTGCGTTCGGGGGTAGGTCGTTGCCATGTCCGCCTGCCTCGTTGCTCGGCGTTGAGGCCTTCAATCTCGTTGCGCTGCCGTGTTTCTACCGCGTCGAGTAGTCGACAGGTGACCGCGAACGCGAGAGACACCCGGGCAGTCAGGCACAACGGCTCAAGCAGCGCGGCCATGGCCGCGGTGAACGGCCCCGGCGGTTGTTGCTCGGCCGGTTGTTGCTCGGCCGCAATCAGTCCCGGCGCGGTCACCGGATCACCACCCCGGCCTGTGTGGCACCAGATCCGGTGCGATCGCCGTGGCCGTCCAGGAGGCCGACGACGAGGCGGGTGTCGACGTGATGGCTCCACAAATCGACTGCGCCGGCCTCGACAAGCCCGAGTACGGCGTCGATCACCACCGATGGTGGTGCGTCAACAGCTGCGATCAGCTGAGCCAGGCTCAGCGTGCAGCACCGCGCGAGGATGTCGGCAATCACGCGCTCGGCGCGGACGATCGCCGCTCGAGGTGTGGTGTGTGCGCCCCCGTCCAGCCGAGATGAACGGTTACTCCCGCACGTCGCCGCATCCGTTGGTGCGGCTCTGTGGGGGGTGTCGAAGACAACGCTGGTAGGGGCGTTCGCCCCGACAGTCACCGGATAGGTGGTCGGAGCGTTCCCGCACGGACCTCACCCAACGCCCCAATGGGCGTTGGGACCTGCGGTGATGTCTCTACGGGAGGTGTGAATGGCGCGACACGGCGGCGATAGTTGCCCGTGTCGAGGGTGTGCTTTACCATCAGAAGTGCCTGGAGCGGCAATTCCTTCCTGTTTGGGAGGCTTCCGGGGTCTAGCTGGTAACTAGATTCCGAACCAGTTCTCGGGGTGAAGCGAAGCGGTAACTTCGCTCCCCACTCGAAAATCCGTGTACTCCCCTTCGGGGGGACCGGTGTCTCCATCGCTGTGTAGTTATTTCGTTCGCTGGTGTCCTACGGCGGCTCCCATTCCGCCCCGGTACGGGCAAAACGGCTGCGGCGCAAGACATTCGCGTGTTGTCCGCTACATGACAGAGGCCTCCTCGTTGGGTGTAGACATAGGTCCAAGCGTGATCGTTTCACGACCGTGACCTTCGGCGATGGAGGCGCGCCCGCCGTCCTGAGCATCCGACGGGGCGTTGGTCCGGCTGCCGACGTAAGTCGTAAGCCAGACACAGGCCGAGGCCAGGGGAGGTCACGAAGCGACCCTCGTGTCAGAGGCTGGTAACCGGGTGGGTAGAAGTGCCCGATCGCGGCGCCCGCGGCGGGCGTTCGCCGAGGCCACGAGCGAGGCTGACGTGGAGAGGTCCAGTTGCTGTCCGTATGGGCTCCATGCGATCCCGCCTTCAATGACGTCGAGAGGTGGCGTCCCATCCGAGGCGCGGGTCAGAGCTTGGCTTCTGCACTCGTTGAACAGCGGGCAGGTCCCGCAAGAAGCCACGGCGCGGCGAGCCGCAGTGAGCGGGTCCCACGATCGGAGAATCAACTCGAGATCCCACGGCTCGGGCTGGCCGTAGCAGGATGCGCGCACGCCGGCATCGGTGGCGCTGAGGCACTGGTCTTCGCGGAAATGAGGAGAATAGGTCATGTACGGCCCCCAAAGGTCGACGATGATCGAAACGGTTCGATGTCGACAGGCCGAGTTATGTAGCGACGGTCCGGGAGCGCGCGTAAGGTCGCGTTCGTCCGGTCTTGGTCGCGACTACTTCTGTCCGGCCATGTCGGATTCGGTTAATGCCCGCGGCCCTTGGGGTCTTGACTGTCAAATCTGATCCCCGAGGGTTGCGGGCTTTCGGACTACTTCCGTCCTGGTGACCCCCTCCTGTGCGTGGTCGTAGCGGCTTCTCCGCAATCTATACCGGCAATGTAATATTCGCTTGTATTGACGCGGGGCATAGACGCATTTGATGACGATACTAGGGGTGTTGCTGCACAGTGTCTAGACATGGCGAGCGCCCGGCGAGACGAGAGACTGTGAGTAGACGCGTGCTGCGCGGGTTTCAGCCAGCACAGCTGGTTCGCCTGCGCGAGCAAACCGGCATCAGCCGTACTGACGCCGCTCGCCTCGCGAGGATCGGTAAGAGGACGATCGAGAACTGGGAGATCGGCGCGGTCAGCCCGCAGATTGATTTGCTCCGACAGTTGACGAACGTACTCGGAGGGTCGATCGAGGATGTTGTCCATGTGCCGGCCGAAGGACGTTTCCCGGGAGACTGGCGGGTTCTGAGAGCGCTGACGCAGCCCGAGCTTGGACGCCTGGTTGGTCTGAGCACGTCGACGGTCGGAGCCGTCGAGCGAGGCGAAATGTCGCTTACTGATACCACGGCAAAGGTGATCGCTCAGGCTTTGGAGATGCCAGTCGACGAATACCGAGCGGCCTACGAGCGCGCGCGTAGCCGACCGCCGGGGACTCCCGCGTGAACTGAATCGGCCGGCGGCGCGCTCGTCGAGGTACCCCCGCTTGCAGGCGTGGGGCAGTCCGACCTCTGTGAGTAGTGGTGGTGGAAACACGAAAACCCTCCCCGGGGTGACTGGAAATTTGGCGAACGAGTCAGTGAATAAGCCCCTCGGGCATCGCCCGATTGGCTAGATGAACTGCACTCTGTGTTCGCGACCAGACCCGAAAGGGTTCGTCAGGGACTGGGAAACTTCCACCGGTGAGGGTGCGCGTTGTAGCTCGGAGCATAACACCAGAGCGAGGAGCTGTACTAGTTTGCGGGCCTCGTGGTGTCGCCGCGGCTCGGGGTTAGGAGGCCATGACTTCTGGCAGTGGTTCGACCGTCAGGAACCCCAGGCCGTCTTCGCCCTGCTTGTCGGGTGTGATCGTGATCTGGGCCATGTGCCACAGGTCAGGCGGGCTGCCGGCGAATCTGACCCGAGCGCGATAGGTTGCTCGCTCTTGGCGACGGGTGAGCAGTGCAAGCTGTGCCGCCGCGATCTCTTCCCGATCGTCCTCATGGAAGATGGGGCTGTCGGTGAGCCACGAGTCGAGTGGTGGGGGAGGTGTCCGCAGCCAGTCAGTCACCAATCCGGTAGCGAAATCGATTCGCCCCAAGCCGGATTCGCGCTCCTCGAGGTTGGCGATGACACGGGCGGTGTGCCGGTTGAAAGCAATGAACTCGGCGGGTTCGACATCGTTGATGTCGTGCACAACACCGCGCAGGGCCCATCGCGAGGACAAGTGCACAGCTCGCATTGTCATGTAGCAGCGGTAGCGCAGCTGGTCGTCGCTGTCGCGCGCATGTCGAACGGTGAGTGGGGAGTCGAAAGTAGCTCCGTTGTCCAGGCGTCCGGTGTTCATATCGCGGACGAAGGGCCCGATGTCTGATTCTCGGGGGAAGTCGTAGAAGTACTGGAAGACCTCGGGTGCAACGCGGATGACCTCTCCAGGAGAGTCGTCCATGCCGAGGATGTCGCGTTCGATGTTCGGGCCGTCGTGGATGTGGGCAACATCGCGGTCTTCGTCATAGATGAACTCGAAAGCCCCGACGAGGCGCCGCGGTGGGGGAGTGGTGTCGGCATCGCCGATCCACAGCTGCACCGCGAAGACCACCTGGCTGGGCCCGAACACCGGCTCGGCGATGATCCGCACCTGCGAGACCACCATCGACTGCGGGCGCCCGGTCGCGGCGGCCTTGCCCAGCACATCAAGGACACGTGCGTAGACGGCGTAGTCGCCGTTGGGCACCTCCTGCCGCAACCTCTGTACAGAGGTGTATTGGGAGCGTCGGCCGTCCTTGAAGACCACCGAGGGTTCCACCTCGCCGCGGGCGCCGATTCCCATCGTCTCGACAACAATCCAATGTGACATCAAACAACCCCCCGAGCCCACTGCTTCTTAGCGGCTCTATGCATGATCCTGAATCAACAATTTACTCCATGTGTCCGGTGGCTACCGGCGCGGGCTACCGGCGGCCGCTAGGTGCTCGTACTGGCCGCGATCGTGCGAACAGATGACGAGATGCCCCTGGTCGGCTGCGGCGCGGAGTGCCGCGTGGTTGTGCGCGAGGTTACTGGGGTCCATCGCGAGCATTCTTTCGACCCTGTCCATGGAGGCGTCAGACGCTGACGTGAGCGCGGTGTGGTGCAGGAAGGCGTCTCCGGCATGGATTAGCCATCGGTCCCTCTGGTGCGGGTCTCGGATCGCGACGGCGGCATGTCCGGCTGTGTGACCGGGCAGCGGGATCAGGAACAGATCGCCGGAGTCGGTGAGCGGGTGTCCGTGGAAGTTCATGATCGGGATGGCGTCATCGGGCGCGTAGGTGTGTGCACGACTGGTGATCGCCGTGAGGTGGTGCGGGCGGTAGCGGATGCGGCCGCGGATGCCAGGACGGCGCGCGGCCGCGAACAGTTCCGTCACGGTGAGGTGGACGGGAGCGGCGGGAAAGTCGAGCGCGCCGCTGATGTGGTCGTAGTCCAAGTGAGTAGCGATGATTCCCACGACATCGTCGGCGGTAAAACCGAGGCCGGCGAGCTGCTGGATGGCGGTATCGGCCCCTCTCAAACGGGGCCGTACCGCCCGCAGTGCTTGTCCCAGACCCCGGATGGGGTGGGCGACGTCTTGCTGTCCGAGGCCGACGTCGACGAGGACCAGGCCGTGATCGAACTCGAGGGCAAGGATGTGGGTGACGCACTCAGGAATGCCCACAGGTGTGAAGGTCCCGCAGTTGAGGTGGTGAACATGACGAATCGATCCGATCTGTGGGAGCACCGCCGAAAACCCATCCTTCAAGACGACATGGACAACTCCAAGGGCAACCGGCCGAGCGATCTACCTGCTGTGACTGCTCTGCGCACCGGAAGCCGAAAGGCGAGAATCTTCGATCAGTTCAGCGAGCCCGCCGGCGGGCTGGGCACCCGATGAGTCCTGGGTGAGGTAGCCGCGAAGTGCGGCGATACGCACGATCTGGTCGTCAACCTCATCCCATCTGCCGGGGACAGGTGTGCCGAGGATGTTGACGACCCTGCGGGCGCTGCGCAGCAAGGTCGTGCCGATCTCGCTCAGTACGGCATCGAGGTCACGACGAACCTGATCCCGCTCGGCAGTTGTCGACCACACATCCACGTCGTCGATCTGCTCGGCTACCGCTCCGGCCACTTCCATGACGGCCCAACAATGCAGAGCGTGTTGAGGATCGACGGTTGGCAGCCAACTACCGCGCGAGGCGTTGCGCCATTCCTTGCACACCGAGGTATCGGCCACGTGGGTACCTAGAGCGGCTGCGACAACCCTCGTCGCATGGCGTGGTGGCATTGCGGCCAGCATGGCGCCGGACCATCGAGCTTCGAGAGCAGCGACATCGGAGCGGACCGATTCGGTGAGGTCCTCGGTACGGACGCTCTGCGCAACATTCGACATGGCAACCACCTTGATGACGAGTCGGGTAGATAGTCGCGGCGTGACACCTCAGCGGACTGAGGGCGCGCGCGACTCGTAGTCGTCATCCAGTGCCGAAAAGAGCATCGAGGCCCGGAGAAGTCACCACGGTAACACGCGTGCGACTCCGAGATCTGACCAGCGAACCGCCGCGCGCTGGTTGTTTCGACCTACTCGGGCCTGTCTGTGTCTAACTGGCGTCCATTCACGACGTCATTCCAGCGGCCCGCCATGTGCTTGTTCAACGCGGCAATCGTCGCGACCGGAATGCCGGTGGTGGTAGCCATCTGCTCGAGATCAGCTCGCCGCCATGACCTTCGACTTTTGCGGGCACCGGTCACAATCGCCACAAACACATCAGGGTCGACCGCAGAGGCCTGGAAGAACAGGTCCGCGCGTACCCCGATGCCCACCGAGGTCAAGACCGGTCGCCACACCACATCCACGGTGTGGGCCAGTGCCCACGCACGCTGATCGTCGTAGAGCAACGGCTCCAACCGGAAATCGATCGGGGTCGGGGTGCTCACTTTCAGCGGCGGCTGGGTCAGATCCACACTGCTGGCCCGTGTGATCACGCTGCTGCATCTCGCCTGTTCGGCAGAACGTGCATCGTTCCTCCCCGGGACTCTCGTAAAGGACTCCGCAATTTCGTGCAGCCATTTCACCACCACGCTGACCCCCTAAGTCGTTGTCGATGTGTGCTGCCCCACACGCTGCGCTCCCACCATCATGTAAGTCGTACTAAATGCAAGGACCTTGCATGTGCCGACACGACAACCTACCTGGTGTCGATTCGAACCATCGATTCCAGGCGACGCGGCTAACGCGCGGCGGGGCGATTGACCTGGTGAAACCCGATTCTTTCGAATCGCCTAGGCCGAATCACTCACCGCCGCCACAGTTGATATGCATGTCCATTTTGAACTCAGGGGTCTGGTCCCACTCTGAGGGAAGTTTGTCCTCGTGCACGGTGATGTCCACGTCGACGTGTCCAGAACTGGGGTAGTCCCAGTTGATACCTGTCACGATGCCGACTTCCTCCAGATACTCGTTAGTCGACTGAGGAGGAATCGTGATTTGGCCGGCGGGAAATTCGATAGAGGGATTTTCAGCGGTGAAGGTCTGCGAGCCGCGAGTGAGCTCGATCTTCCACCCGTCTGTCGTGACGACGGTGACAGATTTCGGTGGCGCCCCCTTCACTCCGTGACAGGTGGCTGCGACCTTGCTTCCTGCGGTGATCGTGAGGTAAGGCGGGGGGAGATGGCTGTCATCACCTACGCCGACGAGAACCTGGTCCCGGTCATCAGGGTCAAGTGTCGACACGACCCCGGCGTAGCTGTCCCCGTTCCCGCTGTTTCCGCCGATTCCTCCATCTGAGTTAGAGGTTCCACACCCGGTGAGGGCGAGAGCGACGGTGGCGGTCGCTGCGGCCGCCCAGGTGATGGCACGCACGGGTCTAGGTGATTGGTGTGAGGGTGTCGAGGCGGTAGCCCATGCCGTCGACGACGGTGAGGGTCGCTGAGACGGCGATGGTGTCGAGGGTGGTTCCGGGTGCGTCATTGTCTGCTCCAACGGGCACCGCCTTCCTGCTGATTTGGTAGTAGGTCGACTGGTTCTCGGTTTGGATCGTAACGGTGGCCACGACTCGTTTACGGGAGGCCTTCAAGTTGGCCCATTCGGTGTTCTGGGCGCCCTTGGTGGGGGCGACGATTCGGCCGATCATGGCTGAGGAGAGCAGCGGCACTGCGCGCAGGACGGCGTCCTGGGTGGAGGTGTCGCGGGTGGGGTTGGTCGAGTACATGGTGCGTAGTGCGGTCAGCGCGACGGCTTCCTCATTGCAGGCATCGACATCGGTGAACGGTTCAGGCAGCTTCGCGCACGAGTCGGGTTTCGCGGCTGAGGGTTTCGGCCCTGCGGAGGGCGTGACACTGCCTTCGACCTGCACCTGTGTAGAGGTCACAACTGAGGGGTACTGATCGGTGTCGTCGCTGCCGGCGCCGCAGCCGGCGAGGAGTGCGGCCGCGGTTACGGTGGCCGCCACCATCTGGGTGATGCGGGTGCGGATCATGAGAGCGGTGTCCTTTCTCGAAACACGGTTGCTAGGCAGCGTCTTGATGGCCGGCGTTGGTGCCGGTGCCGACGTAGCGGCGGCCGACGCCGCCGGGACGCAGTGGGGAGACTTTGATGAGCGTCCCGGATTGTTGGGCTTCGACCATGGTCTTGCCGTCGCCGCGGGCGATCGCGACGTGCCCGGGCCAGAGGATGAGGTCGCCAGCTTGGAGCTGGTCGAGGGGAACGGGGGTGCCGCCGGCCTCTTGGGCGCTGGTGTGGCGGCCAATCTCGATCTTTCCGCGTGAACCTTGGTAGATGGCATAGCGACTCAGTCCGGAGCAGTCGAATCCGATCTTGTTGTAGTCGCCGTGACTGTCGGCGGTGCCTCCGTCGGTGATCCCTTTCGACGGTCCGGTCAGCGAGCCGCCTCCCCAGGCGTAGGGCAAGCCGATTTGAGACATGGCGGCCAAGACGACGTTCTGCCCGGGTGTCTTCGACTGGTCGTAGCGGAACGGGCCGCGGGGGCTGCCGGTTTCGGCGTTGCCGGTGAGTCCGCCGTCGGCGGCGGTGAACTCTTCGACGTAGGCCAGGATGCGGGGGACGTAGATCTCGGTTTCGCCGTTGGCCGGCACTTCGCACCCGGAGACACCGCCGGGGCCGGCGTTGTACATGGCGAGCATGACCTTGACCGCGGCCTCACCTGTGCAGCCGCGGTCGGCGGCGATCTTGAGCATGGCGCAGTCGTATTTGGCCTGGGCCTTCACCGCGTCGCGGGGGTTGTTCGGATCTCCACCATCCCCGTAGGCCGCCCAGGTGCCGGGCATGAACTGTGTGTATCCCATCGCACCAGCAGGCGAGACCGCACCTTTGCGGAATCCGGACTCGGCTTTGATCTGCGCGGCCAGCAGGGGTGGGCTGATGCCCTCGCACATGGAACCGAACTCGGTCAGCGGTCCGACGAACTCGGCCGGCACCGCCGCGGTGTTCAGCCCGCCGCCAGCCCCACCGCCACCGTTGCCCTCAGCGTTGTCCCGGATGACGACCACACCGCTGGTGCAGCCGGCCAGGATCAGCACCGCACACAGCGCGGCGAGCAGCTGCGCGAGGCGGGTGGCGCGCGAGGGCCGGGACAGGTGGGTCATCGCAGCGCCAGCACCCGCGCGACGTAGCGGTCGGTTTCGCCGTTGGCCGGGACCGTGCAGCCGCGGACCGCGGCCTCACCGGCGTAGTACAGGGCCAGCATCACCCGGACCGCATCCTCGCCCAGGCATCCGCGTGCGTGGGCGACGGCCAGCAGCGAGCAGTCCAGCTCGGCGAGCGCCCGCACGGCATCACGCGGGTTGTTGGGGTCACCGCCGTGGCCGTACTGTGCCCAGTCCCGCGGCAGCATCTGTGCGTAGCCCGTGGCGCCGGCTGCCGACACGTGACCTTTCTCGAAGCTGCTCTCGATGTGCACTTGGGCGCCCAGGAGCGCCGGATCAACACCGTCGCAGAGTGTTCCGTACTCGGTCAGTGGTGCAGTGAACGCGGCCGGGACATCGAGCGGTGGTTCGGCGTCGGCGGGGCTCGTCGTCGTCAGAACCAGCACGGCCGCGAGAGCGGCGAGGACCAGTACCGCGGAGGCCGCCGTGGTGTAGATCCACCGCAGCAGACGCCGGGCCGAGGAGGTGGTGGAGGGGGTGGCCATGTCGGCTCCTTTGCTCAACGGAGTGGGGTTCAGCGGCGCCCAGGCAATGGGCCTTCGAGCTGTGGGATGGGGATGGGCCCGGTTTGTGGGGTGGGATCAGCCGGGCGGGCCGGCGTTGTGGACGTGGGCGTCGGCGGCGGTGTGGCCGGTGTCGAGGGCGACGGTTCGGCCGAGGAGGTGGTGGTGGGCGCCTCGGTGGTCTCGGGGACGGCGTCCTCAGTGGTGGTCGAGGTGTACTCAGGAAGGTCGAGTTGGGGCAGTGGGGTGGTGACTTGCCAACCGGCGGCGGTGGATTCGAGGTTGACGGTGAGCTGGCCGGCACTGGTGGGCACGATGACCAGTTCGCCGCGGGAGTTGCTCGAGGTGGGTCCGGAGATCGCGATCGGGACGACGGGTCGTGCGGCGACGACCTCCCCGGCCACCGCACCCGGTGCCGCGAACGCCGACAGCGCGGTGATCCATTCGCCGGTGGTGGCGTCGAGGTCGGTGTAGGCGATGGCGTACTTCATCGCGACGATCTGCGGGCTCTTGCGTGCCTGGGTGTCGTCGGTGACGGCGAGCGCATCGTCGCGGGTCACTTCATCGCCGGCTTTGAGGACTTGCCGGGTGGCGGTGGTGCTCGTGGCCGCCCCGTCGGCTGCGGTCGCGCTGCTGAGAGCGCCGGGCGCGGGGTCGGGCATGAGCTGGCCGATGAGGATGCATACCCCGATGAGGCTGGCGGCGAGGCCGATCAGGCGTTTGGGGGAGTAGAGCACCCAGCGTCGGATCGGGGTCAGGATCGCGTGCGAGCCGCTGTGGGTGCGGCGGCTGCTACCCATCGAGGTGTCCTCGATCGGTCAGCGTCGAGTTGTCCCAGACGTGCGGGCGAGGGGCCGAGGCCTCCCGTGCGGGGCGGTTGATGGAGATGGTGGGCAGCAGCCGTGCCGGTGGCGTTGCCGACGAGGTGGCGCCCGATGGGGCCGGACTGCCGGCCGGGAGTTGTAGCTGGTCCTGGGAGGGTCGGTAGAGGCGCATTGGGGCGATGGGGGAGTCGTCGCCGCCGTCCCACACATCCGGTGCCCGCACGGGTGCTGGTGTGTGGGTGTCGATTCGGTCGCGGTGGGGGACTGCGGTGTTGGTGAACCCGCCGGCATGTTCGTCGGCCGACATCCCCCCTGATCCGCCGAGGTGGGAGGAGAGCACTTCGCCGTCGACGATGACCGGGTCGTCGATACGCGGTCCACTACGGCCGGTCTTGTTCCAGACCGAGTCGGGGTTGTTGACCGAGTTGATGTAGCCCTGGTTGGTCTCGCCCTGGGACAGCCGCATCCGGTCGAATTGGCCTTCGGGGCGCCACGTCGACGGCGCCGACGGCTGGTAGCCGCCCATGACCTTGAAACCTTGTTTCACGTTGCCGACTTCGTCGCCGATCGCGTTGCCGAGGCCTTCGGCGGCGCCCTGGATCGGGCCGCCGGCCCACTGAGCGCCCTTCCATAGCTTGCTGCCGGCGCCGCGGCCGCGGCGCAACGTCTTCTGGGTGATGGAGGTGGCGTCGCTGCGCGCAACGGTCGAGATCCGTTTGAATGGCCGCATGATCGACCAGGCGATGACGGTCATGATCAGCAGGAACCACAACCGCCATGCGCCGTCGATACCTGGGGTGACTCCGGAATACAGGCGCACCAGCGCGACCAGGTAGATACCGAGGATGCCGGCGGCGGCGATCGCCCACAGCCAGGCGCCCATGATGATGCGGAACGCCCGCTCGAGCAGCCCACCCGACATCGCTACCCATGGCACCCAGATCGGGGCGAACAGGATCGCAAACCGGATCACCAGCAGGCCCAGGATCTTCAACAGCGATCCGCCGGCCCACACCAACGACGGCATACCGGTCTTGACCATCGCCATGAACCCAGTGCTGGTGCGCCCGGACTCTTTGCCCTGAAACTGCCGATACGCGCCAGTGTCTCTCTCGCCCAGTGTCGTAGCGATCTTGCCGAAGTCTTCTGCCTTCTTGTTCGCCTTCTCGTTCGCTTTCTCCCCATCGATGGAGTTGGTGCCCGTTTTCAACACCTCGCGCTGCTCGTCGTAGCTGAACGCCAACGACTCGCGTAACGCCTTATCGATGGCCTGCCCCTCGGTGGAGGAAGGGTCGTGGTTGGGGCCGAACCAGCCTTTGTAGTAGTCGGGGAGTAGGACGTTTTCGATCATCACGTTGCGGGGGTCATCAGCGGTGATGCCGCCGCCGACCTGCAAGATCGTCGACTGGGTGTCGGTGATCAGGGACGCGAAAGTGTCATCGGCGATTCCGATGGCTTTCTGGGGCGCGCCGATCATGAGCCCGCCGAGCAGCATCGTCGCCCCGCACAGCATGACGACCTTCATCACCGCTGCGGTGTTCTGTTGCAGGGCACGGTATCCGGCGACACAGGCGGCGATCAGCAATGCCAGCCCCACCCACGGGCTGAACACCCGGTCCTTGAGGGTGGTGGCCACGGCGGTGACGATGTTGTCGAAGTTCTTCCACATCGGAGTGATCCCGCGGGCCTGGGCCTCGGCGGGGGTGGCGGCCTGGTCATCGAGCCAGAACGCCATCGCCATCAGGTGCTTACCGATCGAGAGGAATCCGTTGCCGAGCTTGGTGTCGGCCACGGCATCGGGAGCGCGGGTGGGATCAGGGCCGCATCCGAGGTCGTAGGTGTGCCAGCTCAGCCCAGCCCACCCGTACACCTCGTAGGGATGCTGCGGGTCGCCGTTGCCAGAGTTATTGCGCGACTTGGATTGTTCGTCGAACCACGCCTCATTGGGTTCGCGCGGCATCTGCGGCCGCGGGGACTCTTTGCACTCATAGCCCGACTTCAACGCGTCGAGTGGATTCGGGATCGCGTTCGCCGAGGCCTGAGGGCCGAACACCGTCATCGCCAGAATCCCGACCACCAGCACCAACCGCACCCACCGCGACATCCGTTGCGCCACGGGTACTCGGCAGCCCACGCGTGACGTGCTGGTGGTGGGGCGTGGCCGGATCTGGCGGCGCGGCATCAGGCAACTCCACGCGCGGTGGTGGGCCGTGCGGTGCGCGAGGCGGTGGGGTCCGAGCGCAGGATGTCGAAGACGTGGGCGAGGTGGGTGAAGTTGGACCAGTCGGCGGTAATCAGCTCGATATCGTCACCCATCTTCACCACGAACTGGCGTGGCCGGTCGCCCTGGCGGCGGGCGGCGCGCACATCCTCGTCGTGGGTTTGATCCTCACTGCCACCGATCCCGCGCAGCACCGCTTCATAACCTTGCCCGACAGGCAGACCGAGGAGTTTGAGGGCGCCGGCGATCGCGGTCTCGCTGGAGCCGACGTCGCCGACGAACACCTCGTAGGCCAGGGCGGATTGATCGTCGCCGCCGTCGGTGAGGCCGAGGAAGTCATCGGCGAGCTGGGAACCGACGAGCGCGCGGACGTTGAACTTGCGGGTGTCGCGGTTGATGCGCTGGTTGAGGGTGGCCCCGGCGCCGGTCTCTTTGAGGTACTTGTTCTCATCGAGGAACAGCACTTTGCGCACCCAGCGCGGCATGTCGTAGATCATCCGGTTGGCCAGCCACGCCGCCAGGTGCATCAACGGTCCGGCCATGCGCTGCTCGGGTGACCACTGCTCCTCGGGGATGCGATCCGAGGGCAGCTGCAAACCCGGCATCGTCAGGATGGTCAGACGGTCGCTGCCGTGGGCCTGGGGAACGCGACCGGTCGACCCAGACGGCGGAAACAGCACTCGGGCCGACGGCAACTGACGCATCGCCTCGAGCTCGTCGAAGATCGCGCGGGCGGCCTCCCGAAATTCCTCACTCGTCGATCCACTGAGGTCCTGGGCGTAGCACCCGATCATCTCCAAGGGTTCGAGCGCGGAGTGATCGATCCTGCCGCCGACCTCGGTCGCAGCACGCTGCAACACCTGGTTGGTGGTGCGCAGTCCCCGGGTTTGGGGGGTGAGCATCATCCGGAACACGGTGACGACAGTGGAAATCCGTTCGGATTCGGCGGCGTGACGGTCGGCTGCGAGGCGGTTACGCGCGGCGGCCACCCGGGAGTCCCAGTCGGGTTCGGTGCCGAAGTTCTCGTCGTTGTCGGGGTTGTAGTCCCAGTCCTCGGGGTCAGGGTCGCGGATGACGTGATACGGGTTGAGCGCACCCGGCTGTGAACGCGCGCCGGTGAGTTCGTACACGCGGGTGAACGGTGTGAGCTCCGGAATGAGCTTGAGCCGCGACAGCGGCCCGGAGGGGTCGAGGATGACGCCGTGCGCCCCGGCCCGAACCATCTGGTAGACGCAGATCGCGGCCATGAACGTCTTACCCGAGCCGAGACCGCCGACAATCGGAGTCAGACCGGACTTCTGGATCAGGGGATCTTCCATCGCGGCGAACGAGTTCCAGGCGACCGGCCGTGCCGCGATCGATGCGGTGCGGCCGAGGATGATGCCGGTACGGTCACCGACCCGGTCACCCACGGCGGCCATCCCGGAGGCGGCGGTGCGGACCGGCATGCGGCGCTGGTGAGCGGTGTTGGCTTGCGGCTCGCACGGCAGAAACTCGCGCAGCAGCTGCACCTGGCCGTGCTCAACGTGCAGCTCGATCGTCGGTTCGTACACTTCCCGCAAACGGGCGACCTTGTTGCGCACCTCTTCCGGGGAGGAACCCACGACAGCGATGCGCCACCAGCCGTGCACCCGGGTGACGAACCCGGTGTGATCGTGATCGGCCTCTTCGATGACCTGCTTGCTCATCTGGTACTGCTCCCGCAGCGCCTGCGGGGGGTCTTCGTCGTGTTCGACGGTGTAGTGATCGAACTGGGCTTTGATCTTGTCGGCCTGGCGCTGCATGACCTTTCGGGCCTCACCGGCATCGAGCAACCGCACCCGCTCGGACCATTCCAGGGTGGCGTCGACTCCATCGCCGAGAACTTGCCAGGGCAGCATGCGTTCAGGGATGGGCAGCGCACCCATGCGGCCGACGGTGACCACGATGACAAACCCGGTGTGGCGCCGGCCGTTGACCGTTCCGCTCACCTGCACGTAGTCGTCACCGGGCACGATCGCGAGATCGGCCAGATCAGCGAGCGCGGCGACATCGTTGACCGACCAATCCCCTGCGGTGCCGGCCGACCGGCTCGGCGGCGCTTCCAGCGGCAATCCCAGACTCGCCGAGCGGCGCAGCAGATAGTCGAGCTGCCCGGGCTGGGCCGGGCGTGCACCGAACCCGCTGGCGGCCATGACGCGTTCGATCTCGGCGAGGTATTCGCGACGGGACTGCAACTCGGTGTCGGCGACGCTGTCAGCGAAACGCCGAAGCCAGGCGAACGCCCCAAAACCGTGCCGCTGGCCGGTCGCGGCGGCGGCGCGTTCGACCATCCGTGACGTCGTCGGTCGGGTGGGTAGGTAGATCCCCCAGAACCGCAGTTTGACCGTCGGGTGCTCATACAGCAGGGCGGTCTGTTGCCCGGCGAGGTACTCATCCCACGAGAGGGCGCCGGCGACATCGGGCAGCGGCGAGGACAGCTCCTGGGCCCCGGGCTCGCCGGCATCGGAGTGCGGGTCGCGGCCGTAGGCCCAGTTGTTGTGCTGACGCGCCCACTGCTGCACCGGCCAGGTGGTGCGTACGGTCCGGCGGTGCAGCTGCTCGACGCCGAGGTCCGCCAGTCGTGCCATCACCCGCGCTTCGGTGTCGATCATCTGGCGCTGGCGGGCGTTCTCACGCATCGTCCACGCCCCCGGGGGCTGGACGAACCACGCGATCGCCTCGGTCTTGGAGAACGTGACGTGGCCCAGCGTGCCGGTCATCTTCGGCTTCAACGCTCGCCGACCGGGCGCCACCTGGTAGTCGCTAGCGTCGGCGACATCGGCCTGACGGCGCTTACGCACTGCGCCCGAGGACTTCTCCGTCGCCTTGCTCGACCCGCCCCGTCGACCCCACCGGCGTCGGCGAGGCGACGCCGCATCGGCCTCGTTGTCGGGGACCTCGTCGTACATCTCGAGGTCGTCACCGGCGTACACATCCTCGGCGCCATCATGGCCGGCGGTCGTCCACTCCCCGACGACGGTCAACGATTCCTCGACCGGTTCGTCTACCGAATGCCGCGGCGACGCTGACGCGTTCGGCGACTGCATGGCAGCAGCCTGCTCTTGTTCGCGTTCCTGGGCGCGTTTGCGCTTCTCTGCATCGCGCCACGACGGCGGAAGCGTGACCGCCAGCTCGCGAGGCGGCAGACCACTCGGTGGCGCCGGCCGTCGGCGGGCGGGGTCGAAGAGATCGGCGAAATCGTCACTCACGCGGCATCACTCCACAAGTCGGCAGGTGCGTTGGGGTCGTTGGTGCCGAAATGGCGCATCCGATGGGCAGGTAGTGGCGCCACCGGCACTGCCATTCCGGTCTTGGGTGGGCGCGGTGCGACGAGGTCGTTGAAGGCGGCGGTCAGTACCGAGCGCACGGTCACATCGCCGGTGATGAAGCGCATCAGCCGGGCGGTGATGAAGATCGTGATTCCGAACAGGATCAGCGTCGAACTCGACGACCAGGGGATCGACAGCAGGCCGCGCAGGAAAACAGTGGTGGTCACGAACACCAGAGCGCCGACACCGTAGGCGGTGTAGCGAATCTTGACCGGAGCGGTTTTCCCCGGCGGGCCAAGGTAGATGCGATCGACCCGGTGCAGCAGATCATCGGTGTGATACATCGCGCAGCGCCGTCCTCAGAGCCCGAACATGCTCAGCGCCCACGACATCACCGTCTGCTGGGTCGCGGCGCTGCCGGCGATACCGACGATCATCAGGACCACCACGGTCAACACCGCTACGGTGAGTACTTTCGAGGCGTTTGACCGCATAGCGCCCACACCAGCGACGCACGCAATCGCCAGAATGATCACCGCGAACACGTTCTCTTTGATCCACGACGTCAGCGTCTGCGTGCCGACCTCGCCCTCGGCCGCCAGGAGTAGCGAATCGGTGCTGTGAACCGCTAGGCCTGCACCACCACCGGAAGGTGCGTGCGCAGAAGCGAGGAAAACCATTGCATCGGGAAGCGTTTCGATCATCACGGTCCAATCGTTCGGGGGTGCGCTGCGGCGGTGGGACTTTCCGGCCCGGCCGGGGAATGGGTCCGGAAGCAGCCTCTCGTTGCGAACGCTAACCCGGATTTTGGGTTTTGCAACGAGCGGTTTTGGGGTGCTCGATGAGGGGTCGAGGGAGAGTGAGTCGCGACGAGGTTTTCAAAAGCGTTGAGCACCAACCCCTTCGGGGATCAGGCCCGCCCCCCGTAGGGGGGCGGGCCTGTTCTGGGGGAAATCGCCGCCGCTCGATGGCCTCCGGAGGCACGCCCTCACGCGCCAAAACACGCGGGCGGATGAGGCTTCAAGCGCGCCAGGTTTCGGCGGTTGTGCGAGCGCACCGAGTGCTCGTTGCAAAACCTGAAAGCCAAGCTACTTTTCACATCAGTTCGACCGATCTGATGAGGAGTGGGTGTGACCGATCCGGTGTCGCGTGAGATAGAAGCGACTGTGCGCGACATGTTCTCGGCTGGACCCTCGTCGTCGAAGGCTCCGAACAACGCTGGAACCGATAGCCAAAACGGCGTCGACAACGCACGCTTCATCCCGATTTCAGTGGTCCCGGCGGTTGTGTTCGGGCTGCTCCGCTACACCGCTGGAATCAGCGCTCCAATCCCCGTACTGGCGAGCGTTCTCGCCCACCCGGTGGTGGCGTGGGTGATCGCCCATCAGCCGTTGGTGATCGCTGCGCTGATTGCGATAGCGATTATCGATGGGTTGCGGTTCAACGCGTTTCGTCATCGCCGCGCGGTGCACCGCATGGTTTGGCAGGCCACTCGTCAGCAGCCGGTGTGGGTGCGGGTGCCGTGGTGGGTACGCCCCGGACGGTTGGTGTCGGCGCGGATTAAGCTCGTCGCGGGCTCGGTGATCGACGACGCCCCGATGGGCAGGCTCACCGCGGCGGTCAAACACCGCTACGAGAATCATCGGTGGGAGTACACCGTCACCCATCGCGGGGATCGGTTGTTCATCACGCGTACGCCGGTGGTGCCCGATACCCGGTCGCAGCGGCAGCGCACGTTGCAGGCGGCGTTGGACGCGAACTCGATCCTGCCCGATGCTGCGGTCGCGGTCCTGGGCCATGACGAGGCCGGGCATGAGAGTGGGTATCGGATCGCGTTCACTCCGAACCTCAAGACGGGCAACGAGTCCTACCAGAACACAGTCGCTGACGCGTTGGTGACCCTGGCCGGTGTCCACGAGTCCGGGCACCTGTGGGATGTGACGTGGCGGGTCGACCGCGGCTATGTCGACCTCGGACTCAAAGCGCCGCTGCCCACCCGGGTGGACCATCCCCTCGACATCGCCGATGATGAGCGGCTGCACGTGCCGTACGCGACCGGTGAGGCTGGCCAGCTGGCGGTGTGGAACATCTCCACCTCGTCCTCGGCCCCGCACATGCTCGTCATCGGCCCGACCGGTGGCGGTAAGACCACCCTGATCCTGTCGGTCATCACCGAACTCGTCCGCCGCAACGTGCCCGTCATCGGGGTCGATCCGAAGAAGATCGAACTCGACGGCATCCATGACCATCCCGGCGTCGCCGCGGTCATCATCAACCCGGTCCGGGCGGCGATGCTGGTGCGGGCGTTGTGCACCGAGATGCACGCACGCATGGACTACGTGCGCATCAACAAAATGGAAGCCAAAGAGCTACCGATGCTCGTGGTGGTCCTCGACGAGTTCTTCATCCTGTCCGCAGCCTGGCAGCGGATGCTCAAGTCCGGCGACGAAGAAACCAAGGACCTCCTCAAGAGCCTCGACCCGCTGGGCGCGATCGCCGAACTGGGAGCGCTGTCGCGGTCCTCTGGTATCCGCATGCTCGTCGGGGTGCAGCGTCCCGACGCCCAGATCTTCGGCGCCAACTCGGGTTCGGTGCGCGACAACTTTAAGACCCGCGCCTCGTTGGCCTCGCTGTCCCAAGACGGCGCGATGATGCTGTGGGGCGACGCGCAGGTCGGCCGCAACGTCGACGCCTCGGTCCCCGGTCGCGCGACCGCCACCAAACTCGACGGCAACCCGATGGATGCGCAGGTGTGGTGGACACCCAACCTCGACCGCCACCCCAACAAATGGAACCGCATGAGCGCGAAGGACCAGGCGCTCATCACCAGCCTCACCCCCGACGAAGGTCCCTCGGTCACCTGCTACTCAAGCGAACTCGCCGAGCTGCTGCGTGACGAGCAACAGATGTCGATGCAGAAAGAGTTTGCACCGGAACCGATGCTGATCGGCGGTCGCTCGCTGGACACCACGCCCGACGATCTGCCCGATGCGCTACCGGCCAACCAGCTCACCGAGGGCACGGCAATCCTCGTCGACATCGACGGCCAGCTCACCGAGGCCACCGTGCTGACCGTCACCACCACCGACACCGGCGCCACCGAAATTCGCGCCCAGATCGCCGGCACCCGCCAAGTGGTGACCGAACGCTACCGCCCACACGAGCCGGCGTTCCTCGCCGCCGCCGACACCACCGCCACCGTCCCCGCATAGCTGCCGAGCTACCCACCGCTTTCCGTCCAACCAACCCTAGAGAAAGGCACGTGAATGTCTGAACGTCTGAACCTCACCATCAACCCCACCGAGCAGGAGTGGGAGGCCATGGAGACCCCGTTCCGTCGCCAGGGCGCCAAAGACCCGCTGATCTCCGAGCTACGCGAGGTGCTCTACGCGGGTCCGGCGTGGATCGGCAAAGCCCGCGACGGCGGTGGGATCGCCGCCGACCGCCTCCAGGAGATCATCGACGCCGCCGAGACCAAGGCCGCCACCCTCACGCACCTGCCGGAAGGGGAGCACCGCAACAAGGCCCACGCCGCGGCGACCGAGGCCGCCGACGCCGCCAAAAAGCTCCTCGCGGAGTTGAACTTCGGCCCCGGCGAGCGCGGTGCTCACCAGGCCGGCGAGCACCACCAGCACAACGGCGTCACCGTCTGACCGGCGCCGGCACAGACAACGACCACGGAAAGGAGGCACGTAGGCGATGGCCACCCCCACGATCGATGTCGTCATCCACGACGATCTGAGCGCCGATGTGCTTACGCCGCAAGGCCGCGTGGTGAGGAAGCTGACCGTCACCACTGACGGCGATCTCGGAGCAGCGGTCGGTGATTACGTCGCCGAGCAAGCGCGTCTGTTCGAGACACCGGTGCTGGTGCGTACCAGCCGCGGCGACGGCGCCGCCGGCAGTCTTCTGCTCGTCGATGGCGACCGGCAAGCCACCGAGATGGTCCTCACCGATGACGGCACCGTCGTGCCCGCCACCGAGCTACGGGAGGACGGCTTCCTGACCGAGACCACCGAACCGGTCGTCGACGACGTCGAAACGCTCCTCGAGGATGTGGTGGTTGACGAGGCCTCCCACAACGACGCCATCCACGACGAGGTCACCCAGACCGCTGACTTCACCGTCAACGACCCCGCACCCACTGAGCCCATCCCCACCCAGCCCATTGCCCCCGAACCAATCGCACCGCCGCCGGCCCCTCAGGCATCGCCGCGCCCCCGGCCCGCCACCACACCGACCGGACCGGTACAGGTGCCCACCGGCGGCGCCGCAGAAGTTCCCGGCGGCGGGCACGGGTTCGACGCGCCGCAGGCCCGTCCCGAACCCACACAAGCCCCCCGCCCACCCCGCCCCAAGCCCGCCGGGAAACGCAGTGCGGGTCCGCACGTGCCTCGCCCACCGCGATCCGCTCCCGCCCCGGCCGAGCACGACGCGGGACGGGCCGGTCGGCTGGGTCAGGTGTGGGCCAACCACCGCCGACCGATCCTGGTGATCGCCGGCGCGGTGCTGGCCCTCGCCGTGGCCGCAGGGCTACTGGCCGGTGGCCTGTTCTCCAGCGGCGACTCCACCGCCCCGACCGATCCGGTCGAGGCAATGGCCACCCCCGACCCCACCTCCGACGCCGTCGAATGCCCCACCCGCACCGAGGGCGCCACCACCACCGGCCGCGACCCCGGTAATCAGACCTCAGGCGCCAACGTCATCAAGGCCTTCGACTACGCCTACTACACCTGGCGCTCGGGCACCGCCGCGCGGGCGATGGTGTCCTCGGACGGCAAAGTCGCCCCCGCCATCCAGATCCAGTCCGCGATCGACGTCCTCGACCAGGACCTGCGCTACTGCCTGTCCATCACCGACCGCGGCCGCGGCGTCTACGGCGTCGAACTCACCGAAATCCCGCCCATCGGGGAGCCCCGGGTGATCAACCAGAAGATCACCACCACCGAAATCGGCGGCAAATTCTGGATCGCCGCCATCGAAAAAGACACCCCCAAACCCTGAAACCGTCCCTCAGACACACCATTCCCGCGAAAGGAAACCCCACCGATGATGAACACCCTGACCGAGGACCGCGCCGCGACGCGCGCCCACGCAGCACCACCGCCGCGTGCCGCGCGGCGGGCACTGCGCACCACGATCGCCTCCACCGCAGTCGCCGCGTCGCTGGCCGGCGCCGTGCTCTCGGCCGCGCCCGCGCTGGCCGATCCCGAACAGGGCGGCGTGATCCCGGAATCCACGCCCGACCAGGGTGGGGTCACCCCCGAAGCGCCGCCGGTCACACCGCCCCCGGTGTCGCCGCCGCCGCAAGCCCCGCCCACCTACAACCCAGGCCCGGGTGTGATCCCCGCACCCCCGCAGGAAGCGCCGTACCAGCCCTACGTCGAACCGCAGGTCTACAACGAGCCCACCTACGACCAGGCCTACAACCCGGCCCCGCCGCGGGCCTACACCCTGCCACGCCCGGTCGCACCGGTCCGCCCGATCGCCCCACCGCCCAAGACGCTGCGCGTGGGCAACATCGTTGTCGAGGAAGACCAACTCAAGCGCGACGCACCGTGGCTGACCAACGCCCAGCGCAACTCGATCAACGCCTGGGCGGCCTACGGCGAAGCCAAGATCGCCCAAGGATTGATCTCGGTCGGCGTCCCGGAGGATGAGGCGTCCCGCCAGGCCGCGGCCACCATCATCGGCGTCGCGCTCGGCGGCACCGCCGGTGCAGCAGCCGCGGGCATCCCCGCCGCGGTCGTCGGCGGTCTCGGTGGCGCCGCGATCGGCGCCGGCATCGGTTTCGCTGTCGGCTCTGTCCCCGTACCGGGTCCGCAGACCGGAGTCAGTACCGCCGCGGGCGCGGGTATCGGCGCTGCGGCCGGTGCTGCGCTGCTGGGCATCCCCGCAGCGATCGCCGGTGGTGTGGTCGGAGGTGTCGCCGGCGGCGTGATCGCACACGCCCTGGGCGCTGGTGACCCCGGTGCACGCCCGGACCGCCCTCGACTCCCGGGGGAGCCCGAACCGGTCCGCCCTCAGCCGCGCAAGCCGCAGCAGCAGGTTGTGATCGACAACCCCGGCGCCAACCAGTACGAGGTGCATCTGCCCGCCGACCAGGCGGCCAAAGCCGGTCTGCCGGCCGTGCATTACCAGGTCAACATGCGCGGAGATGTCAACGCGCAGGTCAACGTTGGTGGCCGCAACCTGGAAGCGAACTGGAGCGGCGAGCAGGCCCGCGCCCCGTATGCCGCGCTCGGTGCGGCGAAGGACCAGGCCGAGAAGACGATCAACCAGTGGACCCGCCAGGCCAGTGACCAGCTCAAGCAGGTCGTGCCCGGCATCGACGTCGCCTGGCCCCAGGAAAAGAAGCCGGCCAACCCCGGTCCCAGACACGCCCGCCAGTAATCGAGGGGTGCGGGCGCACCACGGATGCCGGGGAACCCGAGCCGCCACCTGCGGCTCGGGCCTCGGCATCCACTCGTTCCCCTCCGCGACGAAAGACGCCCACCCCCACAGTGTTTGCACACGAAAGGACATCACGACGTGCCAACCATGAGGCGAGTACACACCGCCACACTCGGCGCCGCTGCTGCGGTGGCGATAGTGCTGGTGGCCGGATGCGGCGACGACGCGCCAGACAGCCGCAGCGCCAAGGCGATCAGCCCGTCGACGGTGCCCTCAACTGAGGCCGATCTGGACGCGATCGTGCTCGGCTGGGGCCAGAAACTCGACCCGAACGAGATCACCCACCCCACACCCGAGGACCTCGAGGTGACCTGCACCGGCCGCGACGACCAGCTCAAGGTCAAGATCACCGACACCAACGGCTGGAAAATCCTGCTGGCCCACGGATCTCAGCAGATGCGCGTCGAAAACGCCGACCGCGGTCTCGACGCCGACCTCGACGCCGCCAAGATCCCCACCCCCACACCACAGATCGACTGGTCCCAACCCAACCAGGTCGACATCGCCGCACACGCCATCGTCCCCGACACCTGGACCTCCCCCTACGGGCCCGGCCAGCAATTCCACCTCTCAGCACACATCGACTGCACATAGGAGGAGATAACCCATGGGATGGTCACTCGGAGTTATCAACGGCCGCGACGTCGGCTATGGAGTACCAGCCGGGTGCGATCACCCCGGGTGCGCCGAGAACATCAATCGGGGGATCTCTTTCATCTGCGGCGACGCTCCCGGTGGTGGGGAGTACGGCTGTGGCCTGTTCTTCTGCGACACCCACCGCACCTACGTCTACTTCGGCGAAGGGGAGGAAGACGCACCGGATGCCGATGACGATGCGTTCGCGTGCGTCTGCGCGCGGTGCGCCGCCCGCGAAGCGCCGTTCGACCCGACACCTGATGTGGCCGAATGGGTGGAATGGAAGCTCACCGACAGCTCGTGGGAGCGGTGGCGGCAGGAGAACCCGGCCGAAGTCGACCGGTTACGCGCTCAACTCGAGGCGACGGTGTGAGGTGTTCACCCACACCCTGACCACCTACCGCGACCCGCGCCTGGGCGTGCAGCACCGGGCGACGGTCTACCTCGACGGGCAGTGGTGAATGGGACAGGCAGCCTCGACTACGTCACCGGCCCACCACCGACTCCATCCGCGCACCCGACGACAACACCGAATGTTCAACCACACCAGCACAACACCCACCGAGGAAAGGCGCACCATGACACCGACCACACGCCCCCTGGCCCGCCCCGTACTGGCGGCCGCCGCACTGCTGCTGAGCGTGCTCGCCGCGGCCGCGGGACTCGGCGCCGGCACCGCATCAGCCCGCCCGGCGGAAGCCCCCCGCCTGGCGATCGCCGGCGACGATATCTGGACCGTGGGTAACCACGACAACTGCCGAGGCCCCATCCGGGTCAGCGCCAAGACCGATCCCCGCCAGCCCGGAACCGTGTTCGTCACCTACCGGCCCGGGCAGTTCACCGGCGATGGCCCCGGATGGCGCCGCAACCCCGTCTGCACGGTGCGGGCGCACGCGAACTGGACCTTCCCCGCCACCATCCGTCCGTCGGCGCTGATCGTCGCCGGACCGCGCGGCGGCAAGGCTGTCACCCAGGTTCTGCGCACAGGATCAGGCTTGCAGGGCATGGGCTTTGGCACCGCATTCCCGCACAAGCCGGTGTCGTACTACCTGATCGTTCCCTGACCCCCTCACCAAGGAACGACGCATCATGAGCGCACCGGACGAGCGAAGCCGCAGCAACGGAATCTGGACCTGGGAGGCCGACTACCTCCCGATGTGGCATGCCCTGTGGGGATCCTCGACAAAGGTCTCCGACGAGGAGCTGGCTGCCACCCTCGGCCGGTCGCTACGCGCAGTGCGCGCCCGAGCGCGCGAGTTGACCACCGCCGGCAGTTGCTTTGCCGGCGGTGGTCTGCCCGGGATGCGCAAAACCAAACGCCTGAGCGTTGAACAGTTCCGCGCCGCGGTGCACACCTACTGCCACAGCGAGGGAATACCGCTGTGGGACAACCGCGCCGATCAGAAGCTCCGCGCCGCCTGGGCGGCGGGTTGGCCCGACCTGGGCCATCTCGCCGAGCTGGTGGGCGCCACCGAACAACAACTCGTCAACCGCCTGATCACTCTGGGGCTCGCAGCGGGGGTCGTCGAGGCGGCCGACCACCTCGGCGCCACCCCCGGCGGCGTGGTCGACACCAACGCCCGCTTCGGCCGCGACCGCCAGAACACCGCCGTGTGGGTTCTGGTCATCACCGGCCCCGACGGCGGTGTTGAGGTCACCACCCACCCCGACGAACACGCCGTCTGGCGCTACGCCGCCGCCACGACCGAACCCCGCAACGGTCGTCCTGTGTGTTGGCACATCAGCGAAAACCTCATCGGCGAAACCTATTCGCGCACAGATCACTCCGGCGTAGGTCTCTGCATTCCGCCTCGCAAGGAATCAGCGTGATCGCGGGGGAGCAGACCTCGCTAAGCGCGGCGATCGGGTTACTGCGTGTGCGTCGACTCCAGCAGCCGATAAATCGTGCTGCGGCTGATCCCGGTCAGCGTGTGTACCCGGTTGATGGTCACGCCAGCTGCGAGTGCGTCGAGGATAAGGCGGTCGCGTGCGTCCACGGTCCGCTTCCACTCACGCAAGGCCTGTTCGGCGTCCTCAAGATTGGCGGACATGCATCAGATCGTACATGTCCCGTACGAGACACCACTCACCTTGATTGCACCGTTCGATACATGTACCGTTCGATACACAACGAGTTGCCCAGCACGGAGACGGAGGCCGCAGGGAATGAAAGCACTGGTTCTGACCGATCGCGGTGACGCCGAGTACGTCGATCTCCCGGCGGGTGACCCGGAACAGGCGTTGCGCGAAGTCGTTGGCGGCCCGCTCAATCCACTCGCCCTCACGCACCTGGCTGATCACCTGGACCTGTGGACGCTGTTTGAGCCACTGGCGACGGTGACTGTCGGTGGGTTCGGCTACAACGATGTGGCCACCCAGATCGCCTCAGCTGGAGTCGGCCAGCCGCGACCGGTGGTAGGCACCGCCGTTCTCACCGCGCACACCGACTCGGGCATCCTCGCCGCGCTCTCCCCACATGACTGCGCCGCCCTGGACCGCATCATCGCCGAGATCTACACCGGCTACCGCACCGCCGGATAACCCGACCACTCACCTCGAGGACGAGCTGATGAGCACTCACTCCGCACAACCCGCAGGCGACCCGGCCACCTGGACGGTGGCCCAGCTCGCCGAACACCCGGCCGTGCGCACCGCCTACACCGTGCTCGGACACTTGAACCCGCGCGTGTTCGACACGATCGAGTTCTCCCTGGCCTGCGACGAGATCGCCTCCACCAACCAGATACCAGTGCCCTGCGGCCATTTCGCCGCCGCCATCCGCCACCTCGCCCAGACCGCCGCCCGTGAACTGACCATCGCCAGCAGTCGTGGCGTCGAGGGCCCGGAGTCCGGCGAAGACGTCTTCGACTACACGCCCAGCGCGCGGGCCGAGCTGCGCATCCTCATCGCCCAGCACCGACGTCGCGCCCTGGCAGGTGCCCGCGAGCTCGACATCGAGCAACGCGCCGTGCACACCGCGGTCGCCCGCCACCTCAACTACTGCGACCCCCGCAACTGGGGCGGCGCCGACGGACTGCCCGACGTGGAGGTCCGCGACCTCATCGCTGCCTCGATCAACCACCAGATCCGCGCCACCGCCCACCCCGCGATCCGCGGCCACCTCCACGGCGCGCGACTACTGCTGACCGGCGCCGTCGCACCCACACTCGTCCTCGACCCACAGGTGGCCGTGCAGTGACCACCCCGACCGGCGACTCCTACCCGCTGACCTTCGTCGAGCTGTCGCGATGGAACAACTCGCAGCCGCAGCCGGTGAGCTGCCCACGACACCGCACCCCGCAACCCATGGTCGCCGGCACCCACGAATCAGCCGGGCACCCGATGTGGATATGCGCCGAATGCGGCTACGCCACACCGGTGCTCGACGACGAAGCCCGCATGACTCTCGGCGCCACCCAAACCTTCACCACCGGCGCCCAGACCGCGCAGCTACGCCCCGACACCCGCCTGGTCGCACTCCCGGCAACGCCGGGCACCGACCACACCACCGGCACCGTCGCCGTTCACGAACGCAACGCCGATCCGCGCTCGGCGCAGGTGGCCAGTTTCGGTGCGGCGTTCGCCGCACTGGTCATCGTTGGCTACCTCGTCGGGCTTCTGCCGGTCGCGCCGATCGTGTCCGCCCTGACCGCTCTGTGCGCCGCTGCTGTGGCCGGCGCTGTAGTCCACGATCGGGTCCGCGCCCGCCACCACCGCCGATTCACGCTCATCACCGGTGCGCCAAGGACCGCCCTGGTCAGTTACCTGCTGGCCGGTGACTGGATCGTGCGACCCCCTGCACCGGCCGGCGATCACCGGTGGTCCGGCCCTGATGCCCAGCCGGTGGCCGCGGCGATCACCCATGACCGCGCCGCCCGCGTCATTCAGGTCGCCCGCCTCGGGGCCACGGCCCAAATTCAGGTCACCACCACCGCGGGCACCCTCGTCCTGCCCGACCTCGCATCCGTCGGCATCGTGGAGATGGCCGACCCCGCCCTGGCCGACTTCACTTATCACCCCCGCGGATAACCCCGCCCAGTGCAAGGACTAGGAGGACTCATGACCATGACCGGCACGGCGCCAACGGAACTGAGCACCGCCGACTGTGACTGCGACTGTCATCACGAGGGTCACCACTGTGAACGCTGCTGTCTCGATCCCGCCACCGGGTTCTGCGACGACTGCACCTACTACCTCGAGCTGAGCCGCACCAGCGCCTGCGTGAACGCAACCGGCAGTGAGGCTATGCCATGAGGTTCATCGGCGCCCCGTTGTGGCGCAACGCCCACACGATCGCCGACGACGGCACTCTCTATGCCCCCGGGGATCTGGCCTACCCCGACGGACCCCGCTACGGCGAAGCGCTGCGCGCCGGGCACAACCGCGCGCACCTGCACACCACCTTCCGCGTCGGAAAGAAGGCCGCCTGGCCGCGAACTCGACGGCCGTCTCTGGGACCAGTACCCCCGGCCCATCATCCCCGTCCAGATGCGGCCAGGAGTACTCGGTGACCGCCAAGCTGTCGGCCGATGAGCGAGACCTGTTGCGGGAGTGGGTCCACATCATCGCCCCGGTCATCGCCAACCCGGGTGAGGAGTGCCGTCGGCTACGCGAGTCACGCAGAAGTGGGGGAGGGTTCGGACGCAACTACGAGGTGACCGACAATCGGTTCACCGGCACGTGGGCGCACTACGAGGTGACCGACCGTTTCACCACCGGACCCCGCGCCGGACAACCCTCACGCCTGCGGTTCGACCCGCCCCACCGCGAAGTGTCGATTACCCTCACGCGTCTACGCCGATGGGCTGACGCGCTTCCCGCCGAGCTACGTGAACGCGCACAACACGCCTGGGCCACCCGCAGCCGCGACCTGACCGCCCTCACCGCGATCGCGCTGGAAGCCATCGACGCCCACGCGCACATCGAACTCGAGGCAGCTCGCGCCGAATGGTTCACCACCTTGCCCTGCACCCAACCGCCGGCACTCTCACCGCACTGCGCCGCCGCGGGCCATGTGGGCTGCTGGCACGGCCGCGCTCGGCCGAGCTACCTCAGCGTGCGCCATGACGCCGCCCGTCGGCGCCACGGTCCCCGCGGTTACGTCGCCACCTTCCGGCCAGGGTGGTCGCGGCACACCGAGAACACCTCGGCGCGCATCGTCGTTCCCGCCGACCACTACACATGCGAATGTGCCTGCCACGCTGATGGATACGCAGGACAACAACTCGACTTGTTCGCCGGGTAGTGACCGAACAACCAGCCCCTGGAGCATCAATGGACTTCATGCCGTCCGGCCCGCCCGCACTCACCGCCCCGCGGCTCGGAGACCAGATCGCGCGCGACGCGGTCGTGGCCAGCGACCCAGTGTTCGGCCCATCGTCAGGATTGAGCGTGGGGGTTGCACCCGTCCGCATCGACGGGCGCTACCCGCTGGTGTGGGTCAAGCTCGCCACAACCCCCGACACCCGGCGAGGATGAAGCCATGAACGTCACCGTCCACGACCTCGGACGCTACGAGTGCGAGAAAGGCGCGTTCACCGACTTTCCGCTGACCATGGAAGCCGATGAGTCACCGCCGCGGTTGGCTGCGTTCTCCAAGTGGCGTAACGACGACGGACACATCCGCCGGCGCACCGTCGACGGCGTCGACTACGCCGACATCACCCACCAGGACCGGGTGTGGACCTATCGGTTGTCCCCGGCCTACACCGTCGATCCATCCCCGTCGGGCGGGTTCTTCCAGTGGCAGCAGTTCTTCGACGTCGGGGAGTTGCCCGACTGATGACCCCTGACTTGTTGAACCTCGACGGTCTTGTGGAGCTGGTCGACCGTGTCGAACATGCCCGCGGATACCCGTTGACGATCGGTGAGTCCTCGGCGGTCAAGGCCGCCTTTCACGCCGCCGGCTCGATCAGCCTGCCCACAGCCAGCTACACCCACGGCGTCGACGCCGATCGGTTCTGCGCACTCCTGGCCACCACCGACCCTGACCTTGCGGCACGCTTCCGCGCCCACCACGCCGCTCCCGCGCCGTGAACGGGCCGCTGGCAGCCGAACAGCGCGAGTTCGGGCAACTGAGCCTATGAAGCCGCCGCGGCCGTCTGAGGCCCGATACGCTGGCATCAACCAGAGATTCGCGATCGCCACACCGAAGGGACATCAGCTGATGGCGCATGATGCTGGCCAGGGCTCGTTCGACGAGCTGGCCCCCGAGCTGTTCACCCCCGAGCTGTTCACCGTGGCCTCGGTCGACACCCCGACGTCGGGTTACCGGGTGCCGGCGGTGCTGGAGATCGTCGGCG
Source organism: Gordonia terrae (assembly GCF_051789125.1). Classification (GTDB taxonomy): domain Bacteria; phylum Actinomycetota; class Actinomycetes; order Mycobacteriales; family Mycobacteriaceae; genus Gordonia; species Gordonia terrae_A. The sequence goes on from NZ_CP196527.1 coordinate 62,376, forward strand.
TCACCTACCGCCAGCTCGACTACTGGGCCCGCACCGGGCTGGTCACCCCGAGTGTGCAGGCCGCCGCGGGTTCGGGGTCGCAACGTCTCTACAGCTTCCGCGACATCCTCGCGCTCAAGATCGTCAAACGCCTCCTCGATGCTGGGATCTCGTTGCGCAACATCCGCACCGCGGTCGAAGTGCTCGCCGACCGCGGCACCACCGACCTGGCGCGCACGACCCTGATCAGCGACGGCACTACCGTCTACGAAGCCACCTCGAACGAAGAGATCATCGATCTGCTCCACGGCGGGCAAGGCGTGTTCGCCATCGCCGTCGGCCACACCCTGACCGACCTGGCCGGCACCGTGCACCAATTCCCCGCCGAAGACGCCACCGCCACCGACGAGCCGGCCGTCGACGACCTCGCGCAGCGACGTGCGCGCCGCAGCGCCTGAGGACGCCCGCCCACATGGCCGCTGATCGACCGGTACCGCAGTCCGCGTTGATGATCGACGCTTCGACCACCCGGGATCGTGATGACGCGTTCACCGTCACCCCCACCACCACCGGTTGGGACGTGACGGTGTTCGTGGCCAACGTCGCCGATCTGGTACCGGCCGGGTCGCCGGCAGACCGCACCGCCGCGACCCGGGTGGAAACCCGCTACCGCGCCAAGGGCACGGTGCCGATGCTCGGAGCGCAGCTCGAGCACGCCGCAACGCTGTCGGCCACCCAGGATCGGGACGCCCTGGCCATCCGCCTGCGGGTGTCCGCCGACGGCGACGTGACTCTGGCCGGCCTCGGCCGTGAGGTGTTGGCGGCCGGGTCGTGTGTGACGATCACCCACGATCAGGTCACCACGATCCTCGACAACCCCGAGCACGCCCACCACGGGCAGTTGTCGGCGGCCGCGCAGCTGGCCCAGGTGTTGACCGGTCGGCGGCGCGCAGCGGGGGCGTTCGTGGTCTACGACCTGACCCGCGGGCTGGTCTCAGGTGAAGACGGCCGCCTGCTGGCACTGCCCGAGGGCCACAACGCCGCGGCGTATGTGATCGTCGCCGAGCTTATGATCGCCGCGAATACGGTTGTGGCGCAGTACTCCATCGACGCCGAGCTGCCGATCCTGTTCCGCAACCACCTCCGCAATCCCGTCGCGCCCGCTGACGTCGACCGGCTCGCGGATCTGGCCGCCGCGCTATCCACGGTCACCACCACCGCCGAACTGACCGCGTTGCAAGGACAGCTCAACACCGCGATCTCCAAAGCCACCTACGGCGCGACCGTCCGCGGGCACATCGGATTGCAGGTCCCGGCGTATGCCCACGCAACCTCGCCGTTGCGGCGCTACGCCGACCTGGTCACCCAACGCCAACTCCTGGCCCACCTCGACGGCACCGGGTTGCCCTACACCGCAGAACAGTTGGTCACCATCGCCGACGCTCTGGCCGCGCTCACCGCCGAGCGGGACGCCGACTCGGAGACGGCGCAGAAAGCCCGCACCCGCCGAGCGAACGAAGCGGCGATCGTCGCCGGCGACCTGTCGCACATGAACGACCGCGAGTTCCTGCGCGTGCTGCGCCTGGGCACCCAAGCCGCACCACCAGCCTCGGTCGCCGCCGAGCTGGCCGAACGCGCCACAGCCGGCCGGGTGCACGCCGGGCATATCGCGGTGCTGTATGCCACCGATCACCCCGACTGGAAAACACTGCGCGCCAACCTCACTGCACGACTGCGTGCCGAGCACGCGTACCTGGCGCCGTCGGCGATCTCGGCATTGCAGCAGATCGACGGCGGACAGATCGTCACCCCCACCCTCGACACCGACACCGCCGGCCCACCCCACCAACGCACCTTCGCCACCCGCGCCCACCTCGAAGACATGACCACCCGCTGGCACACCGGCCCGGTCAAGAAGGCCACCGAACACGCCGCCCTGTGGGACCTGCTCGACATCATCGGCCACCACACCCCGAGCGCCGACCCCACCACACCACCACCCGAACCGGAGCCGGAACCCGAGTCCGAGGCGGTATCGCCGACGGCGGCCGCCACCCCTACCGAGCCGCCAACCCCGACAGTCTCCGTGCCGGGCGAGGGAACCTGGGATGCGTTCGCACTGCACGCCGCGCTCGGCGGCGACGACGACACCCGGCGTGCGCGCCGCCGCGCGAACGCCCTGAAAAACCCCGTCGGCTGGCTGACCACCCTCGCCGCCTCGATCGGCGCCGGCGAACTGCACGTCGACACCCACCCCGAGGGCCCACCCCATCAACGGATGTTCACCGTCACCCTCACCGCCGGACCCGCCCGCGCTACCGCGGCCGCATCGACGATCAAGGCGGCCAAGACCGCTGCCGCCCACGCCGCAGTCACCGGCCTCTTCGACAACCCACCAGCGGTGGCCGCCACCGCTGCGCACCACGATGGCGGGGCATGAGCACACCGGTCATCCCCGGCGACATCCACACCGCGCCGCTGTATCCCGGCCGTCATCGGCGCGCGGCCACCCAAGGCCCCACCTGGGCGCTCGTGGAATCCCCAGCCCGCCACCTACCCGCCGATGCCATCCCGGCGTGTGCCCGCAACCCCGACGCCTGGTTCCCCGATCGGCTGTCCACCGCCCGCGACGGTCTCGGGCACGCAGAGATGGCCGCCTGCCGCCACTGTCCGATCCGGCAAGGATGCGCCCGCGTCGCCCTCGACGACACCGCCCACCTCACCGGCATCTGGGCCGGGATCTACATCTCCCCGCCCGCCTCAGCCAGCCAGAAGGCCGTCCGTGTGACCGCGATCGAGCAGCTCCGCGCCATCGCCTACCCCGACCAGCGCCCTGGACACGACGGCGTCCGATGCGGGAGGAGTGAGTAGACCCGATGCCGCTATCGCTGTGGATCGTCCTGATCATCCTTATTGCCGTCGTACTGACCCTGAGTGAGTTGGTCCGACGCGAAACGCACAGTCTCACCGCGGGACTGATGACGCTGGCGGCGGGCGTTGGCGCAGGATACTTACCGTTCGTCACTCTTCTGCTCCTGACGTGACGACGCACTGACCTAGGGGATGAGTGTCACCGGATGCGTCACCGGGCTCGTCATGCAACCCCTCCAACAGTGACCTGCACCTCGATCAAGCCTGTTCCCGACTCCAGACCGGCCCCACCCGCTATATTCACCACAGCAATGCGGAAGTTTATGAAGGGGAATGCTGTGAAGGTGTCGAAGTCGGGTGTGCGGACCGCGGTCGCCGGTGTGCTGCTCAGTGTCGCGGTGGCCACCGGTGGGGCAGTGGTGGCCAGCCCTCAGGCCCAGGCCGCGCGCATCGTCGAGACGGCGAACCCGAATGTGGTGATCATCGAACTCAGCCACGCCGACACCGTCACCGCCTCCCAGCTCGGCGCCGGACACGTCATCAACGCCGTTCTGGGCAACGACAATTGGGGTGTCATCCTCGAAGACGATTCCCGCTATCAGGTCGGGTCCTACTACCGCCCGTCCAAACGCACCACCTGGAACAACGTCACCGGCCAGCAAGTCATCGCCGAGGCTGCGGCCCATCGCAACGGGCGAGTGGTGCTCGCGGTGTATGTCGACCGCACCAAGAGCCTGGGTGGCATGCCGCTGTGGGTGCAGCAACTCTGGTAGACCCTCATCCCCAACGATCACATCTAAAAGGAAGCGACATCATGGTGGATAGCGTTCTGTGGCAGGTCATCCAAGACAACGACGCGCTGCTCGCAGTGCTGCAATATGTGTTCTCGGGAGTCAAGTAGGAACCGCCGCGTGCGTATAACCCCGGCCCGGGGCGACGGGAAACCCCAGCAGTGAACACGAGTCCGCCGACACCACCAAAGAGCACGTCCCGCTACGCAACGCGAGGCGCAACATGGGGTTTCGTTCTCGTGGGCGCGCTATCCGCCCTGTCCGCTGTCGGTAATCTGGTCGCCCTGCGCGCTTCCGGGGCGGGTTACCTGTTCGGCACGGTCTTGGGCGCGGTGATGATTGCGCTGGCCGGAGCAGCGATCGGCGCCCTCATCGGCCTGACGATCGGCCTGTTCAAGCGCCGCCGTCACCACGCAAGGGTGGATTCCCGCAGCTAGGGCATCAGCACGACAAAGGGGCGCGGACCGCCGGCCAGGTCGGCGGCTTCCCTCCGCGTTCCTCACCGGACGTCCCGCGCCCCGTGGCACTCAATCCTACAGTTAGACTCGAATGGGTGTTCGAGGAGTGGTCTGATCAGAGGACGCTACGGGTGTTCGATCCGCCGCGCCCGGTGTGGATCGACATGACCGCGGCGGGCATGGCCGGCGGATTCACCCCGGTCAACACGGTCCCGCTACGGGTCCGTACCGGTGGCGCGCGCCTCGAGCAACGTATGCAGGGCTGGCAGCACGCCTGGCTCCAGGCCAGCGACGGGCGGTGGGTTGCGGTGGTCTCGGTGCGTGTGTCGAGCGCCAACGAGCAGTCGCACGCTTCGATCCCGTTGACGGTCGCCGCCGGCGCGATCCGTCCCGCCGAACAGTCGACGACGAAGGATGAGCCATGACCGAGAACATCGAATCCGCCGGCGGGATCAGCGATCGTCGCGCACCGAAGCGGGCCCGCGTTGAGCTGGCTGATCTCACCCTGATCGTGCGCCCTCCGGGGCGGCCGGCGCAGGTTCGTGTGTTCACCGATGCCGAGCGTGCCGAAGCCCACGACTACGCCGACGAGACCGGAGCCAACGTCGACGTTTTCGGCGGTTGAGCGGGGCGAGCGGTGATGGGGTTGCCGACGCCGCGAAGCCCACCCATTAGAGAGATCCAGCTAGCGCATAGGAGGGCGCACCCTCAGTGTCCCATCCTTCGCCTCAACTTCTCCTCGCTCTTGCGCCGCGCCTTCTCATACATCTCCCTCACCTGCTCCTCAGTGAATCCGAGGTCGTACTTCGGGTTGAGGAATCGGGAGTAGTAGCGCCCACTGCGGGAGCTGACACTGAACTGGGCTATCTGGTAAAGCCACCCCGCCTCCAGGGGCATGTGCAGCACCGGTGCGGGTGTCATCGCCTCGATCTCCGGATGTCTCCGGTATCCCCGGGCAGCCCAAAAGGCATCAGTGCTCTCCGGCGATCCCTTGTCAACCATGGCCAGCATGAGGTGTGCTCCGTCGGCGGTGGCCTCCTCCTCGGCCCGTCTCAGCAGTGCGGTGGCCACTCCACGGCCCTCGAACTCGGGCAGGACTGCGAGCTGTCCCACGATGCGGATTCCCCGGGTGACCGGGTCTTCCACCCGCAGCTCCGACCCTTCCCGCACCAGGAGGGGCGTGGGTCCATAGGAGAAAAGTCCTCCCAGCAGAACGCCCTGCCTGCGCACCAGGTAGTAGCGGGTGTCGGGGTCCCTGGAGAACTTCTCCCGACTCAGGGAATCCCCCACGTCGGGTATGCGGGATGAGAGGAGTTCCTGCATCTCCCGAATCTCCCCGGCATCAGAAGTGCGACTAACGGCGTAGTGCATGTCGTCCATAGTGTCGGGACTCTAGTCGCGAGGCGCCGGTTGTCGCTCTCGACCGACGGCATGGGAATCGGTGTCCTTCCTGCTCAGTGGGGTAGGTGGTCGGGGTTGAGGTGCAGCCACAGCGTCCAGGCGGCGGTGGTGGCTGAGGTGAGCCACAACAGGGCGATGTCGTCGGTGGCGAACGACGTTCCTCCGCGCAGGGCGTGGGCGGTTGCGGGGGTGGCCGGCAGGTAGCGCAACAGGTGGGCGAGGTCGTCGACGTCGGCCAGTTCGCGGTCGGTGGTGCTGTAGATGTCGGTGTGCAGCGCGCGCAGCGTGGTGCGCAGGAAATCCGGTGCGCGGCCGAGGTGCTCGCCCAGGACTGTCCAGAACTCGTCCTTGGGTGAGCGCAGCGGCAGATAGGCGAGCAGGCGGCCGAGTTGGTAGAGCGCGGCTGCGGCGTCGGGGTCGCTGCGTGGAGGGCGCCCGTAGGGCGGTCGGTGGGTGCGGGTGCAGGGGTCGGCCGCAGGCCGACACGGGTGGGGTCCAGGTCCGTTGTGCGGCGGGAGTCGGTCAAGTCCTGCTCGGCCAGTCGCTGTGGGCTTAGTGGGTGTGTCGGTGCTGAGCGGCGTGTAGCTGGCGGTGGGCGGCGGCGAGTTGGTGACGCAATCGTGCGTTCTCGGCAGCGAGGTCCGGGTTGTGACGGTGTCGGCTTTCTGTGAGTGGGGTGGCCGCGTCGGGTGCGGTGGGCCTCTCGGCTGTAGCGGCGGACGAGGCCCTGATACGGGCGAGGATGTCGGGTTGGGTGTAGATCCATGAGCGTGCGACGCCGGCGGCGCGGGCGAGTCCTGCGACAGTCGTGGGCGCAGGGCGGGTGTCCAGGGCTGCGAGGGCACGTCGGCGGGTGGCGGCGTGGCGGCGGCGTGCGGCCGCGCGCAGGTGGGCGCTGTTATCGGCGTGCATCAACGGTGACCTCCACGGTGATCCTTGCGGCGTGGGTCGGCCGCTGACGGTGACCCACCCGGTTGTCGGAGCCGGTTGGCCGGAGGTCGCAGCACACCCCGATCGCGTATCGAACATATGTGCGAACTGTAGGGGGTGGGGGTGACAACCGGGCGGGTCGAGGTGGGTCGGGTGCGGTCTGCGGTTTATCGGGCGGGTGATCGTGCCGCGTGTTCGATTCCGGTGGCGGCGCGTAGCTGGTCGGGGTTGTAGCCGTTGGCGGCGTTCATGTCGCAGCGCACCGTGCCGTACCCCTCGGGTAGGCCGTTACCGTAGCCCTGGCCGTCCGTGTACTGGTGGGCGATCATCTGTGCGGCCAGGTCGCGGGTGCCGGCGGTAAACCTCGGCCGTGAGCCGTAGGAGGGGACGACGAACCCGATCGGGGGGCGGGTGGGCCAGATGTGAGCGTCGTGGGGGTTGAGGTAGCCGATCACGCGCCGCGGCCTGCCGTGGATATGGGGGCCGCGCCAATCGCTGATGCCCCAGACGAGCCGGTTGATCGGATCGCTGTTGTCGCCGGTGATCTGTCCGCCCCATGATTCGACATCGACCATCGACACGACGTCGGGGCGGTTCTCGCCTTGCATCTGTCGGTGGGTGGCCAAAACGTCGCGCCAGTTACGCCGGTACACGCAGTAGACGATGAGTCCCCGCAACCGGCCTGAGTCGAGCCACGACCGCGCCGTATTCCAATTATGAGCGAAATTGCGGTCACGATAAGTGCCGTCATTCGATCGGATCGATAACCATTTGTAGGGATAGCTGTCATCGATAGGTGGCTGCCATTCGGAGATATCGGCAAACAATGTGTCGGTCATTATCTTCTGCTCCATTTCTGATGATTCGGGGTTGATCGTCGGGGCGGTAGGGGACGAGTCGGTCGGTGGCGCTTCACCATCCTGACTTGGTTGATCCATCCCGCAAACCCATTGCAGTAAAGCTGATCTCAGGTTTATCGCAACCTGCCGACAGGTGTGCTGTCGGCGGGGTCAAAAGTCCTGTGTGATCTGCGGTGTTGTGTGGAGGACGGATGTCCACAACGCATTCTGTGGCACCAGTTGGCGTATTTTGGTGTCGATTTGTGGTGTGGCCTGGAGCTTCACCGAATTGTCGGTGTCGGATGCCAACCTGTCGTTAGCTCGTCACCTCGTCGAGCATCCGCCGCCACCAAACGGCGACGGATTTTCACCATTCGCAAGGAGTATTCGTAATGCACGACAACACCACCTCTGAGGCCACGGCCGCGACCACCACCCTCGAGGACACCGCGCCGGCCGTGCAGACCTTCGCAACCACTGCCGCGGTCGCGGCCGGTTGCCAGATCTACCCACCCACGACGTTCCAGGTGTGCGGGGCGATCCGCGACAAGTACAACCAGATGGGAGGGCCGACGAGCTTCCTGCTCCTTCCCAAGTCCAACGAGCTGACCAACCCGGGCAACACCGGCAAACGCTCGGAGTTCATCGGCGGCAACATCTACTGGTCGGCAGCCACCGGCGCGCACCCGGTGGCGCATGAGTTCCTGTTCAAGTGGGGTGACCACGGCTACGAGACTGGCTTCCTGAAGTACCCGAAGACCGACGAGATCGTGCTGTCCGACGGTGTTAGCCGCCGCCAGGAGTTCCAGGGTGGCCACATCTACTGGTCGCCGGCGACCGGAGCGCACTCGATCCAGGGTCTGATCTATGACAAGTGGAAGGCTCTCGGCGCCGAGACCGGTGTGCTCAAGTTTCCGACCTCGGATGAGATCGTCGCCCCCGACGGCAAAGGCCGCTTCACCACCTTCCAGGGCGGGGCGATCTACTGGAGCCCGACCACCGGTGCTCATCCGGTGTACGGGCCGCTGTATCTGTTCTGGGCTCACTTCGGTTACGAGGCGGGCAGCTTCGGGTATCCGACCGGTGATCCGGTCTACACCGGTGACAACGTTTCCCAGCAGTTCCAACGGGGCACGTTGCGGCTCTGGGATGGGAATCTCGAGGGATATCAGCCCGTCGACTCGGATGAGATCGCCGATGCGGAAACCGATCCGCACCCGCCCTACAGTGCGTTCCCTGACTTCACCGGGTACGCCTCGGTTGCTGATCCCGACGGCACGAAGCGGGAGCAGAACCGCAACTCGGCAGAGGCGATCGCGGCCTACTTCCACAATGAAGGCAGGCCCACTGCTCTCGAGCTCTGGACCCATCTTTACGGGCACACCGGAAACCCGGTCACAGTTTCGGAGATCACTCTCGACCCCTGGATGGACGATGCAACCAACGGCTATGGCGAAGCGAACCGGCTAGCGCCGGCGGTGATTCGTGCTGCCAACCGGGATCGAGCGGTGTCCGAAGCCATCCAGCGTGCCGATCAGCGGAATGGTCCGTTCAAGGCGATCGTCACCACCCCAGAATGGCTGCCGACAGCGGGTATTCAGAACGACCACGTTCAGTCTCTCGGCCGGTATCAGATGGCCGCGACCACCGTGGTCGTCGCGCGGCCGGGGCCTGCGGGCCAGCATCCCATCAAGCTCGTGCAGCAGGCGCACATTCAGGACGTGTACGACTTCGCACGAGGAAGCTCGGATGGCAGCACCGCTCAAGCCGCGGCGGGCATTGCGGTGGATGGTTTCGAACTGGGAATCGCGAAGTGGTTCCAGGTGACCGGCTCGGGGTCGAAGATTGCGTGGTCGGGTCTGCGCTAGTTCGCCTGATCAGCTCGCACGGGCGCACGGGGAGGTCTTCTCTTCGTGCGTCCGTGCTAGGTCCCTTCGGCGATCACATACAGCTGAGTCGCTGATCCGTCCTCGATGACGGCAATTGCCTCGCGACCCGGGGCGAGCGCCTCTTCGGAAGGGGAGCTGTCGGTGCGGATTACTGGCACGTTCTGACCTTCGGCGCACCGCAGCCCGATCTTCTGCAGGGAGTCGTTGGTGAGCAACGGAGTCGCACACGCGATGCGATGAACGTCTCCGAATCCACTGGCTGCGTTCAGCTCGGCGACGGACGTCGCCGTGGAGACGGGCGCGTCGAAACGGATGTAGTAGGCGCTACTACCCACAAATCCCGGCGGGGACTCGATGCCCGCAACAAATGTTGCGCCTTCCGGAACAGTGACTCGCAACTCCGACAACGCAGATCGCGCCCGGTCCTCGTCGATATCGCGTGGACCTATGTCGTTGTTGTCGAACGCTCCGCAACCAGACAGGACGAACACAGCCGTCATAGCGAGAACGAGATGTTGGCGTGCTGTCACCCATCCACGGTAGCGGCCAACGTGCGCTCTCGGACGGAAGGCAGGTCGCTGGCGACCCGGACGTCCGGGCCACACGGCCACACCCCGACTGCGCGATCGGACAACACGTTGCTTCATGGGTGATGGGGGCCTTGGCGGCGGGGTGGCCGAGGTTTTCCACGCCGTCGGGCTCGGAACCATCGACGAGTAGGCCCGTTGGCGGGTTCTCGTGCGCGCGCGCGACGAGGCGGCGGGGTGAGGTTGGTGGTGCGGGGAGGCTGCGGTGGCTCGCCTGAGTGGCCGCGTTCGACGAGCATCTTCCAGAGCTCGAGGCGGTCGTGGGAGTCCTGGGGGACCACGGTCGCCAGGAGCGCGGTGACGCCGAGCAGCACGAGGATCGGCCATGGCAACCCGGCGATCGCTGCGAGCGTGGTCGCTGATGTGTTTGTGACGATCTGGGCGAGGTCAGGCATCGGTGATCGGTTCCTCTCCACCGGTGCTCATCGGTTGCAGTTTGTGTCCCTCGGGCACCATCTCGGGGGGGATCACGCCCATAGAGATGAGCCGGCCCACGGTGGTGCGACGGAATTGGTAGAGACGGCTACGCGCAGTTGAGCCGGAGATGTTCAGATCGCGGGCGGCGTCTTCGATCTCGAACCCGGCGGCGACAGCGGCCAGGATCGGTCGGACTGAGTGGGGGGCCTGCAGCAGCAGCTGACGTACCAGGGCCTGCGACTCGAGGTCGGCGAAGACGTCGGGTTGGCGGAGGCGTTGCAGACCAAGGGCGTCGACCGCGGAGTTGTTCTGTCGGTGTTTGGCGTCCCACTGGCGGAGCACGTGGTGGGCGCGGAACAGGCATGCGTTGAGGAACCAGGTTCCGACCGAGGCGCCCATGTCAGGCTTCCAACCCTTGTCGGGTTCCTCGAGTTCGTTCTGGATGAACGACGGGTAGGTTCCCACGATGATCTCGGCCGCCAGGTCCTCGCGGGTGTAGCGGCAGTCGCGGAGAGAGTCGAGGGACTGATCGTGCAGCCGAAGGGGCCTGCGCAGGCTGGGGTGCAGAGTGCCCTTCTTCATCATGTCGATCAGGACCGGGTTGGCGTAGTCGAACAACTTCGCGACTAGCACGTCGGTCGCGTCCGGCCGCGAGCTGTCGTCGGCGGCTCGGGCGTTGAGCAGCGCCTCATTCAGGTCCTCATGGCAGGTTCGCCGTTTCTGAGTCATGACATCCTCGATCGCGCGCTACTGCCGGAACCCGGGGCCATCGCGCGCGAGCGAGAGCCGCCGGTGTAAGACCTTTACTGGTCCTATGCTCAGACACAGACATCGAGCCAGGAGACCACGTCCACGAATGTGACGCACATCACTTTCAGGTCTCCGGCATCGCCGTCGGTAATCCCTTGACGGAATAGTCCCCCAAGGGAATCATGGGGGGTGTGATCGTCGACATGCCTGAGGAGTTCTTCGACTACCTCGACCGCCTGGAGGCCAAGGCCACCGAGGGTGACGTGCAGTCGACGAAGGTGCTGGCCCACGTGGTGGCGGCGCTGACGGATCTGGCGGCGTTGCCGGGTCCGCCGACGGTGGAGACGCCCGGGCTCAAGCGGGTGCGGCAGTCGGGTCGGTATCCGGTGTGGCGCACCGCGCACCCTTTCGATAAGGGCGTGGCGGTGCGGGTGATCTGCTGGTTCCCGCCCGATACCGACACTGTGGTGGTGGCCCTGTTCGCCGCGGATAAGGCGCGCATGGGTGATGTGTTCTACAACAGCGTGGGCCCGCGCGCGGATGTGGCGATCGAGCGATGGATTTTCGAGACAGAAGGTGATGGCGATGAGTGAGTCCAAGAGGCGCCGGTCATTCCGGAGCGGTAATGAGAGGATCGCGCAGCTGGCCGCC